>JBFIJP010000210.1:0-7291 GCA_041600695.1 Thermoplasmatota archaeon
CCCCTCACCGGCGAACCCATCCTCGTTGTCGCCAACGAATTGCAGGGCATCCGGGTTTTCGAGCCCGGCCCCGGCGCTCCCCGTGAGATCGCCCATTGGCGGGGTGAGGGCCTTGCCCAACCCATGGAACGCCTCCACACCGCCGCCCTCTTCGACCTGGACGGTCGCCGCGTCGCCGTCGCCAGTTCCGAGACCTTCACCAACCGCACGCCAACCCTCTACATCGTGGACTTCACCGACTGGAACGCCCCCCAACTGCTGGCCGCCTGGACGCCCCCCGGCATCCCGGTGGACGACCTCCTGGCCTACAGCTTGCACAACTTCCAGATTGTCGGCACCCGGCTGTACCTGGCGGCCTTCCACGCCGGTCTTTGGGTGCTGGATTTGAGCGAGCCGGAACAGCCGGAAGTGGTCGCCCTGCGGGTGCCTGTGCGTGCGTCAGCCGGTCCCGAGGCGGGCGGCATCAACCAGTTCTGGGATGTGATCGTGGCCGGCGGCTGGGTCATCGTGACCGACATGGCTGCCGGCATCGAGGTTCTCCACGTGGACGGCGACCCAATCGAGGAGGGCCGCAACGGCTTCCTTTGAATCAGACGCAGCCCAGGACCCACATGGCGACCTGCTTCCAGCCGCCGGCCGGCGGATTGGTGCAGTCGGTGTGCCCCAGCGGCGGCGGGTCGCAGTACTGGTGATCCGGGTCGCACTGGGGGTGGCTGGCATCGGCGGGGACGGCCGCCAAGCCCACGACGAGGAGGGCGGCTACAGCCAAGGCTGCGGTGCGCATGCGACCAGGATGAAAGTCGGAAGGAATGAGGGTTGCGCGGCCGCAACCGGCAGGGCGCCCGCGGCTGGAGCGGCGCTACTGCGGCCGCAGCGAGTAACCGATGCCCTCGGTCGTCGCATCAACGCGCAACAGAGCAGGCATCGAGCCCGCGGACATGGGGAAGGAAAAACCCCACGAGCAGCCGCTGCTGTTGCCCGATTGGTGCGTCTCCACACGGCCCATGCTCAGCAACTGCCCGTTCACCGCGCTGAGCACGGCAAACCTCGAATCGTCGGCGCCGTCGAAGCAGGACTCGACGGCCGACCACGTCAGACTGTACACATCGGTGAACCATCCGATGGTGGGCCAGACCGACCAGTGGACAATCCTGGCGTACGGCACCTGCCAGAAGTAGGTGTCCTGCATGACCCCCGCAGGCACCTGGCTTTCTGGCAGCTGGTCCAGCCCACCCCATTCCCATTGGGCGGGACGGGACAAGAGGGGCGTGCTGGGTTCCTTCTCGTACGCGGCCCCGCTGGGCCCAGGGACGAACGCCTTGGCGGCTCCGAAGCCAAGGGTTTGCGTGGTGCCGTAGTACCGATCAACGCCGTTGGCGATCTCCAGGAAATCATGGCTACCAAGTGGGGGCGCGGAGGCCTGAGCGATGCCGGGACTAGAGATGGGGATACCTGCGAACTGGCTGCTCGCGTGCAAACCGGTCTTGTTGTACGAAAAGGGCAGGAATGGCGTTGACGCCATCAGGCTGGTCACGCGGCCGTGCAGGTCGGCCGCCCAGTCGGCGCCGCTGCTGGGTGGCACGGCCACGGAGCCAAAGCCGGGCAGGGCCAGTGTCTGGTCCCAGGGCTCGCGTGGCATTTCCGCCGGCGGCAATCCGGTGCCGGTGGGGGGCAGCACGACGCTTGGGCTGAGCCGCTCGAACACACGACCCTGGAGACCGCCCTCGTGCACGAAACGCGGCATGTCGGAGCCGTCCAGACAGACACGGGCTGGCGTGCTGCCGTCCTCGGTGACGACCTGATAGCCGGCGCAGCCATCGTGGTTGAAATCCGGCTCGGGTTCGAGGTGGGCTGTCCCCGTTCGCCAGGCGAAGGTATCGCCGATGTCGTGTCCGCGCAGCGTGACGCCAATCAGGAGGGCGGCGTAGCTCCAGGGCGAAGCGCCGTGGGCGTCGGCAACCGCGAAGGCGCGCGTCTCGTCCCGGGAATCGTAGGAGCCCAGGTAGCGGCCGCCCGCTGCTTCGAAATAGAACGTGTAGTCCACGTCCTCATAGCCCATGATTTCGTGATTCTCAGACCACACGGGGCGCGGGGTGGGGAAGGTGAATGCGATGCTGTTCACGTTGCGGCCCCATTCGTCCAGGGCCCAGGCGGGCAGGTACTCCATCTCGAAGACCCGGCTGCTCCCCACGGGTTCTCCGTCGTGCAGAAGGGTCTCCTCCCAGGTCATGCTTCGTCCAGATCCCCAGGAGTGGGACGCATCGGCGGGCGCGAAAACCAAAGTGGAGGCGATCAGGAGCGAAACGAGGACGAGGCCTTGCAAGCGTGCGCGGTCCATGGCCGCACCCGGCGAACTCGACAGATAAAGATAGGTGGCTCTTTGAAAAACAGTTCAACAAAATGGCGCAGCCCCATCATTCAGGTGCCAGCCAATGCCCCGGCCGGCGGGCCAGCCACGCGACGCGCAGGGCCAAGGCCACGGTAGCGTAGCGCATGGGGAGGCAAACGGGGGGCCAGGAGTGGTGCTTGCGAGGTGGCAGCCGCCGGGCTAGCGGCGGCGGTCACCAGTGTGAAAGCCCGTAAGAGATGCCAACAGGGGCCCTTTGGCTCCAGCGAGCGTGGCCGGGACCCCATGTGACCACAGTCCTTCCGGGGCGAGCCGATGGCGCCACTTCAATCGAAATGAAGTGGCCAACGCATGGAAACGGGGTGCGGGGCCCGATCAGCGACGACACGGACCTGATCGGTGGGCCGGCTTGTGCCGTTGTAAACCGGTCAGGCCTGGGCTGCGTGCACTTGGGCGGCGACGCCCTTGCCGCTGGCATCGCCCAGCAAGCGGGCGCGTCGCATTATGTGGACCGGTATCCGCAGGCGCTGCTGTCGGGCGCCGTGAGCATCGGCCCCGAATAGATGAGCTGCCCGGTGATCGCACTTGCAACGACGTACGTGCCGCCGCCGGGAGCGTTGCAGTCGCCGGACAGTACCCATGTTGCCTCCCGCGGCGTACCCTGGTAGCCTCCGTACTGATTGGCGCCGATATTCCAATGTTGCCAATGATCGGGGTGGCTGAGAAGGTGGCGATAGGTCTCCTTGATCCATTCGAATGGAACCAATTGTTGTTCAAGTTGGTCTCGTTCTGGCCGAGCAAATGGGGCAAGGGGATAGAAGGCGCCCCCCTTGAGCGTCAAAGGCAGGTCAACCACGTCGGTGTACGGTCCGATGAGTCCGTTGCTGTAGGTGGTGTCGTTGGTCGAGACATCAAGCAGAAAACCCCCAACGGCAGCGCCGTCCGCAAGGACCTGATCGGGGGGTTGGCTTCCCCTCGCAAGATAAAGCTCATCGTGCTGGGCGACGAACTGTAGCCATGTGGGATGGTACTGCATGCCCGTGAACACCGCGTCCCACGATGTCCAGGTCTCGGGGTGGGGCGGCACCCAGATATCGTTCCAGGGGGCGGGCGCGCGCTCCCAGCCGACGGTTGGTGCCTGCAAATCGTCCATCCGGGGTGAGCCTCCGAGCGCGAGGTTGCCCTGCGACGAAACGACATCGTAGCGATAGGACCAAGGTTCGGACTCAAAAAGCGTCCAAACAGGATGGCCGTCGCGCAGGCATACGAACAGCTCGCCGTCGTTGGCGCCGTCGGGGCCGATCCGGTAGGCTTTGCAGCCGGTGTCCCACTCGGCCCGCCGCTCGAGAACGACATCATCGTGGAGATTAGTCAACCGGTATCCGTCAGGGTCACCGTACAGGAGCAGTCCCAAAGCCGCGCCGCCGGACGTGGGCAAGTGGAAGCGAGGTTGCAGATCGCTGTGAATGGTGGCGTTGTCGGAATCAGTCCAGGAAACGAATTCCAGGTCGTGTTGCAAGAACGAATACGTAACCTGTTCTACGATCCATCTGGACAGGTCCTCGGAATCCTGGATCATCGAGGGAAATTGGAGGCGAATGGCCGGGATTGAGCGACCCCACGAATCGGTGACGTTCTCGTAGAATGCTGGTCCAAATGTGATCTGGCGGTCCGGCCAGCGCAATTCGCCGTCGGCCGCGAATACAGTCTCACGTAGGACAAACGTCAGGGGCTCGTCCGCGTCAAGGGCGATCGGATGACTACTCGGGGCGAGGCAGCCTGTTGCGGCAACGAGCACGGCGATCAGGGGGGCTATTCGTGACATGTGGCATCTCCATGGATAAGGGGGGAGAACATGACTTGGCCCCACTAGGTCCTGAGGCACAGCCCGGTGCTGCCGAGCGGCGGGATGCACCCGTCGAACGACATTTGTCCTGGCTTACATTGGCCCGAGCCCAGGAAGATTACGACGCCCTTGTACTGGGCATTTGCACCGATTCCCAACGTATTTGTCTGGATGACGGTGCCTTCGGCGACGTTCGTCGTGCATTCATGGCCCAGAAC
This sequence comes from Thermoplasmatota archaeon, assembly GCA_041600695.1. GTDB lineage: Archaea > Thermoplasmatota > E2 > JACPAO01 > JAHFTW01 > JBFJVP01. The sequence continues at coordinate 4,412 of JBFIJP010000210.1, forward strand.
GGTGCACTTGTCATCCAGCACGGGCGCGCGGGTCGTGACGGCAATGTAGCTGGCCAAGGCCGGCGGGTCATCGGTAATCGTCGTGGCCCCGCGATACAAGCTGAACACGATCGAATGATCCCACACATCCGTGTTCTCTGCGAGTTGTTTTTCACATTTGGCGGCCGCGGCAAGGCCAGCGCACGCAGCGGCGCCCGCCGTTTGCACGATGGGAGGTGCGCGTGCCGTGGTCAGCGAGGCATTCAGGCAATCGGACGACGATGCGGACCCTTCAGCGACCGCAGGGGGGGGGTCAAAGCCGACAGAAGCAGCAAGGCAACCATCGGATACACTGCTTTCGTATTCATGTTTTCACCACTCCGTTAGACACGGAGTGGGCAGGGAACCAGCGTGCGGGTACTTAGCCGCCGTCGAACAGGCGTTGGTCTGTACAACCAAACGGTTTCTGCCGGCGCCTCGCCTCTACTCTTCCTCATCCAGATACAGGTCCTGCGCCGCCACCACTTCGGCGCTGGTCTCGCATGCGGCGTAGTCCTTCAGCGGCTCTTCGTTGAGCAGCCAGAACTGGTCGTGGAAGGGCAGCGACGACAGGAGTCGTTTGGCCTGCCGCTCTTCGCCGACGATGTAGAGGGCCGCGGCCAGCGCCTCGGCGGTGCTGAGCTTCGAGGCCTTGGCGTAGTTGACGGGATTGGCGGCCAGCAGGAACGGCAGGGCCCGGCTCTTGACGGACCCCTGGAGGGCGGGGAATGCCTCTTCTGCGTGGCGCCAGGAGCAATCGAGGGCCACGAGTCCGGAGCGCCGCATGGCCGGCAGGTCCTCCTTGCTCAGGGCCTTCTTGGCGAACGGGTTCAGGACGACGCTCTGCTTGGGGACCTGGCGGGTGTCGTCGACAAGGCGGGCCTGGCCTTTGCGAGCCACCCGCAGGGCGGTGTTCTTCTTGGGGTCGTCCTCCGCTTTGTGGTAGATGATGACGGGAATGGCCCCGGTCATTCCCGGCGGACGCCACGGGCGCTTGCCGGCCCCCTTGGGTTTGCCCTTGCCTCTTCCTTTTGATCCCTTCACGGGGTCCTCCGAGTTAGCACCCGCAAAAAGAGTGCCGCCAGGCGAGGCTGGGCCCAAAGCAGCGGCAGAACCAGCCGGCTGGGGTAGTCAATGTCCCCGCGAGTCTCAATGACGCGGCGCGCACGGGGCGCATTCAGGAGCCGTGCAAGCCGGTTGAAATCCTGGTCCGTAAAGCGCACGTAAACGCGCCGCAGAAGGCGCCCTTTGCGCAGTTCGCGGGCGATGGTTCGTCGAACACGGCGCTCGTAGGGGCGCAGGTCGGCGGCGGCGAGCCGGTCCTCACGCAAGCCTCGGTCGGCGACCTCGGCAAGGTGCTCGCTGCCTACGAGGCCCATGTAGATGCCTCCGCCGCTGGTGGGTTTGGCCATTCCAGCCGCGTCGCCCACCAGCATCACGTGGTCCGCCACCAGCCGATCCCGCAGGCCCAGTGGGATGCCGCCAATGATCAGGTAGGACTCCTTGGCGCCAGCCAGATAGGGAGCGCTCTGCGGATCCACGAACATTTGCTCGTAGTATCGCTTGGCTGCCGCCTGGGAAAGGCCCGGAGCCACCGCCAGCCCGGATCGGGTCCGATCGCCGCCGACGGGAATAATCCAACTGAAGAATCCGGGCGCCTGGCTGCTGCCGGCAAACATGGGAATGAGGTGGGTCCGGTCGGGCTGGATGTGGCATCCGGTCAGTTCCGCCTCGTAGGCCGACACCACTTCGTCGACGGGAGGAAAACTGAACCAGCGCGCCACGTTGCTGCGAATGCCGTCGGCCCCCACGAGCAGCCGGCAAAGGACGTCTTCCCGGGCGCCGTCGCGCTGGAGCGTCACCCGAACGCCCTGGAGGTCTCGGGTTGTCGCCACCGCTTTGGTTCCCGTGCGCAGTTCCACCCCCGCGGCCACGGCGTGCTCGGCCATGCGTTGGTCGAAGCGGGCCCGATCCATGGCAAACGCGTGGGGTTTGCCGGCGTCGAACTCAACCACCGTCCCATCCGGCGCGTACACGATGGCCCCCGAGAGGTCGTTCTGGTGCAGGTCGCCGATGGGAAACGGCGTGTGCTCGAAGGTTCGTGGCGTCACGAGTCCCGCGCACTGGACCGGGTGGCCCACCTCGGGGTGCTCCTCCAGCAAAAGCACCGACCAGCCGTGCTGGGCCAGCAGGCGGGCCGAGTTGCTGCCCACGGGGCCGGCCCCGACCACGATGACATCCCACGGCTTGGCCACGGCGCGCGCACGGGGCGAGACTCTTCAAGCCTGCCCCCGGGAGCCACGGCGTTGGAAAGCTCCCTACCTCAGGAATGCGAGCTGAGTCGCCCACGCGGATGCGCCGGAGGCGCTCTGATGCATGGATGCCACGGGGGGTCTAGCAGTAGGGCCGGCAGCCGCTGGGCGGGTCGGGACCGCGGACGTTGGGGGGCTCCGGAGGCAGGCCGCAGGCCAGCGCGCAGAGCAGGTCGTCTGGGCCGCCACAGGCAGGGGGGCAGCCATCGTCGGCAGTCGAAGGGGGGACCATCACGAGGGCGGTCAAGATCAGCAGCAATCCAGGCAGAAGACGCATGCGAATTCGAAATGGTATGCCAATAGTAAAGGTGTTTCCGCCAGGCTGGCGGCCGACGGCGATCGCGCACGCGGGGGCAGGCCCTACGTGCTCCCTGGCACGGGCCAGTTCCACGCATCCCGAGGACGGCGACACACTCGCAGGCCCCGCGTGCCCCCTGGCGGTCACTGGCCAGCGGCCGCCGGCGGACGCGCTGCGTGCAACCCAGGCTGCGGCCGGGGCTGGCCCCGGCTGGCCCCGACGAAACCCGACCGGCCCCGACCGGCCCCGAGC
>JBFIJP010000211.1:0-7285 GCA_041600695.1 Thermoplasmatota archaeon
AGAGGACGTTGTTGTCGGCGTCGAGGGCCTCCTTCATGATCCAGGTTTCGCCGTCCTTTCGGATGTACACCGTGAACGTGCCGAGCAGGTTGTCGTTGTTGTCGCGGATCTTCAGGATCGTGGACTTGCCCTCGTCCTTTTGGCTGACCCCGTGCAACAGGATGCGCCAGTCGAGGATGTCGGTGATGTCCTCAATGGGATCGCCGAAGGAGCCGACGGTGGTCCAGGATTCGTCGGAGACGACGATGCTGTCGACGACGGTTTTCTTGAATTCGCTGGCCTGGATGTCGAGCCCCACGGCCGAGGGTTCGAAGGCGACGCTGTTGCCAAGGCCGCCGCTGCCCATGAAGGCCTGCTCAGGAGCAAGGCCGATGCGCGTCCCAATGGAAGCTTCCGTCTGGTCCTGCTGCATCCGGTCGAGGGCAGACATGAGGGTGGCCAATTGGTCTTCCACCTGCAAGGTGAGCTTGGCCTCCTTCTCCTTCTCCCACTCCGGCACGAAGTCCACCTGGATGGCAACGAACGTGGAAACGACGATGGCGAGAATCAGCACGGCGCCGATGACGGCGGACACGGCCGAATCGTTGCCCCGTAAACCGGTGCGCTTCAACTGCCCACCACCCGGATGTAGTCCATGTGAAGCTTGCCGGCGGTCCCGCTCAGCGGATCGTCGTCGACGAAGCGAATCTTTGGCGCTCCGCCGTTGTATTCGTCGGCCGTGAGTCTGTACTCCCAGGCGGTGGTGCTGGGGTCAGTGAGTGCCGCGCCGCGGTTGTTCCAGGCGGCGCCGTCCCACACCTGGACGCGGTAGCTCTCGGAGCCCTCGACCCAGTACGTCAGTTCGAGGTCGTACTGGATGGCCGCCGGCACAGCGAGGAAGTCCATCTCGACGTTCATCGTGTACCCGGTGCCGTCTGCGGTGATGCGGTACCACACGGTGTCCGTGTACAGGTCAACCTTGTTGTCCTGAGTCTTGGACTTGATCTCGACCTGGGCGCTTTCAATGTTGGTCCAGGTCCACGTGGTGCGGTCGCTCGTGACGTCCGTGTAATAGTCGGCGCTCGTGGCGGCGATGTAGTGGAGGGGCTTGGTGTTCTCCTCTGAGCCGCCGATCCAATACTTGAGTTCGACCCGCTGGTTGTTGGGGTCCTCGTTGAATCCGGTCTCGGGGACGTAATAGCCCCGATACCCAAGCTCGACCTTCGTGATGGTCCCGGAGCGGCCCTGGAAGGAGCCGACCTTGTGTTTCTTGTCCTTGTTTTCCGTGATCGTGTGCTGGCCGTCGGCCTCAAGCAGGGTCTTGTGGGGGCTGTTGACCTCGTTTTCGGCGCTAACGACGGACGTCGAGTATTGTTGGTAGATCGATGTTGAAGTGTGCGATCCCTCCTCGATGTCCACCGTGGCGCCCGAGTCGGCGGCCGATTGGGCGGCTGTGAAGTTGGTGAGGGTGCCGTTGTTGACGGTGTTGCCGTTGACGTAGGTGTAGGTGAGGACCGATCCCTGGATGGGGTCCGTGCGGATCGTGGTGTTGCCGGAATTGCTGCGCAGGTCGCGGGTGCCGGCGACGTAATACTGCAGGGTGTCGCCGACGTGGTTGGCCCATGTGGGATCGGTAATGGTGGCCTGCCAGCGGCTGAGGCCGACGCGGGTCATGGAACCCGCGTTCGTGAACGGTGGGCTGGTGCCGTTTTCGAGGCGGTAATGGAACGTTGGGTCGTAGCCGTTGTCGACGCCGGAGCAGTCGTCGGTCATGGTCACCGTGACGGTGACATCGCCCGTGGTCTCGTTGTTGATGTCCGATGGCGACTGGACCCACGTCTGCGCCGTCGGCGCGACGGTGTCCGTCGTGCAGGAAAAGCCCTCGCTGCGGAAGCTGCTGCTGGAGAGGAGCCGCGTGCCCGAGCCGCTCTCAACGGTCACCTCAACGGTCACCTGCTGGCCGGCGGCAATGGTCTTGTCGACGTACCAGGACTCCCCCAGGCTGAGCTTCCCGTCAGCGAACCCCTTGTCAAGGGACGCGCCGGAGTACTCCTCACGGATGCCACTCGTGCTGATGTAGACCTTCGTAGCGTCGCGTTGCAGGGGCTCCCCCCATAGCAGCTTGAGTGTCACCCGTTCGTTGCCCGTGCCCCAGAGCGAGTCCTGGTCCGCGAGTTCGGCTCCCACCTCGGCGCCGTAGTAGGGCTCCGGCGTCAGCAGGGTCGAGACCACGATGGCCAGCCCGCCGCTCACGGCGATGGTGATGCCCACGAGCAGGATGTTGCCAACGACATCGGACACCCCCCGGTCGTCCGTGGCCAAGCGTTGGCGTAGCCGACGGGACGTGTGCCGGTCTGACGGGGCGGTCGATGGGATACGCTTCATGACCCGGCTTTCGCGGCGCCGGGTTCTTCAACGCGCGTGCAAACCGCCGCAGGTCACTCCACCTGTGGGGACTGCGGGACAGTCCCATCCATGGGGCTTATGTGCTGGAGTGCTGGAGTGCTGAAGGGCCGTGCTCCCCGGGGCCGAAGGGGCGATCGGAAACCAAAACGGACTCCCCGTCTACCCGTCGTCCCCCCGGCCAACCGCGCCGGCCTAATCGGATCGCGAAAGGAGCGAGCCGGCAGATTGCACCGCCACGCGGTTGACGCGCTCGTCGCCTGCGTCGTCCACCCAGACGGCCGCAACCCTGCCATCGGGCATCATGGCCAGCTCGAAGAAGTCGCCCAGGCCACGGTACTGGGGATCGCACCCGGTTCCTGCCGTACACAGGGGGCCGATGTGGTTGGGCATACCTTGCAGGAGCACCTGGCTCCACATGGGCTGCTCTGCCAAGGCATCCTCCGAGAATGCGACCTGGGGGTACCACTCAGCCGCGGAGGGGGCATCATTACTCACGAACTCTCCCGCTGCCACGTAATAGGCGACCGCCACGCGGCCCGGGGCGCCCGCGACGACCCAGGGGAAAACCGCCGCCGACCCCTGGGGGCTCACGCCGATGGGCTCCGACCACGCAACGCCATCCGGGCTGTGGCTGAGGACAACCCGCTGGCTGCCTCCCTCCACGACGCCCCAAACCAGGTACATGCCGCCTTGCGTGTCCATGGCCAGGCTGCTGAAGATCGCCCCGAACGACTGCCCGCTGGCGGGCTCGGCCACGACGACTTCCTCGAAGGTAGCCGCCCCGTCGCGTGAAATGTAAACCCGTTGCGCCCCGTTTCCCCCCGGGCCCGGCCCGTAGGGAATGTAAAGCACACCGTCGGCGTCCACCAGGGGGTCTCCTGCGATTCCGTTGGGGAAGCCTGCCCGCCCTTCGCTGGCGGTTCCGGGCACGGCCACGGGCGGCGTCCAGACCAGCCCGCCGTTGGTGGTCTTGGTGACCATGAGTCCCGTTGCCAGGTCGTTGAACACCAGGTACGCCGTGGCGTCGCCGTGGGTTGCGACCCACTGGCGGTCCGCTGCTGGAAGGTACCCCGCGACGGGGTGGTTGATCCAGGTTTCGCCGCCGTCGGTGCTGGTAGCCACGGACTCCCCTCCGGTTAGGTAAATGGGAAGTGCCACGGGGCGCCACTGGCCCGTCACGTACAAGCGGCCTGACTCGTCCTCGTCTAGGTCAGAGTCGCCGCCACCGAATGGGAAATCCACCTTTCCCAGGTAATCCCATGTCGCGCCCTCGTCGCGGCTGCGCCAGACGCCGTCGCCGCGGGCCTCGGCGCTGCCCAGTACGCTGACGATGTACAGGCTGCCATCGCGTGCGGCCAGGATGCTCGGCTCGCTGCCAAAGCCATCCGGGGCGTCAGCAGGAGCCACGGGCAATGAAAATGCCGGCGGCGGAAGCAGTAGTGGATCGAGGCCCACGGGTTCGGATGTGCATCCGGCCAGGGCCGCGCCCAGCAGGGCGGCTAGAACAAGCAAGCGGCTCTTCATAGCCGCCCCACGGCCACGGCGCAGGATAGGCTTGGCGGGAGCGCTTCAGCGCTTCAGCGCTTCAGCGCTCGGCCAGCCCCGCCAGCCGGGCCAGCGGCTCGCCCGTCGCCAGGCTGCGCCCCTGCACGAAGGTTCCCACAAACGCGTGGACGCCGTCGCTGTTGCCACCGGTGGGGTTCCGGGCGCATTCCGGGTCGCACATGTCCGCGAAGGCCGCCCACGGCCGACCGTCCGGCGTGATCGTGACATCAATGAAATCACCGATGCCGCCGCACCGAACCACCCAGCAGCGACGACCAACATCGATGGGGTCGCGCGGATCGTGGGTGTTCATGGTGGTGATCACCCAATCCCCGTCCCGGGTGGCATCCCACATGGCTCCCATGTAGGCCAACGTCCGTATGTCCTCCTCAGGCGCGTCGGCTCCCTCGGGGTGCGTGATGCCAATGTAAGCCCATGCCACGCTGCCGTTGCCGGTGGCGTAGATGGCGGGCCGGCCGGTGTAGGTCACCCCGGGGGGAGCCACCATGCGGGGAAGGCTCCAGGTAGTCCCGTGGTCGGTACTCATGGAAATGTACGGCAACCCGTCCTCGGCGTTCCAGATCACGAAGAGCTGCCCCTGGTCGTCGCTGGCCACACGCACCTCGTGGCTGCCCGGGGTGATGCCCAGTCGGGCGCTGACGATGCTACGGGTCCAGGTGAGTCCATCGTCCTCCGTGCGGGCAACCTCGATGACGCCGCACTGGGCCTTGGGCATGAACAGCCGCCCCTCAGGATCGGTCTCGACATGGCCGTGCAGGCCGCCACACAGGGCCGCGTCGCCCGTGTCCGACTCGGGCTGCACGCCTGGGAACACCGTGACCATCGGGCCGAAGCCGAGGCCGCCGTCGGGACTGGCGGCGCAGGACGAGTCGCCGACCCGGTTGATGCAGTAATACACCATGTTGGGGTAAGCGACGGTTGGCGTCACGCGCGCAACGCCCGTTGCAATCGTCTGGTGGTCGTGGACCCCGGGCGGCAGGCCGCCCCCGAGCACGTTGCACGTCCAGTTCTCCCCCTTGTCGTCCGAGTAGTGGAGTGTGCTGGTCACCAGCATGTGGAGGTCGCTGGAGAACACCCGACCCGTATCCCGGTCGACGTGGACGTACGGGTCGTTGCTGTTGCGGGTGCACGGCTCGCTGGCCCCGGGCCCGCCGAAAAGGTTGGGCCCGATGTCCTCCCAGGTGGCTCCCTGGTCGCACGACGCGAAAATCCGCGTGCCGGTACCCGTCCCGCGAAACGCGGTTGTGTAGAGGCAGCCGTCGGCGTCGCTGCCAATGGTCGGCTCGAAATTGTCCGTCCCGAGGTAGCTCTCGCCTGCCACCGGAACCAGGCCCAGATTGCCTGCAAACGCCCCGGCTGCCAGCGACCCGTCGGCGCCAACGACATGGAAGAGGGCCGCCGTGGGCGCATCAATGGGTCGCTGGCGCCCCACTGGATCGGCCGGGCCCGGCGACGGCTCAGACAGGCAACCGGAGAGCGCCGCCAGGATCGTGGCCGCCGCCACCAGCAGGCAAAGCATCCGCATGGGCCTCGCGAGCCTTGAACCGGGCATGAGGGTTTGTGTGCGCGGATCTCGGAAATCACGAGCGGGCACAACAGCGCGACTGGTACCAAGGCTGCCGCACCGCTGGTGCCAGGGCTGCGGCCAGGCCTTGGGCCTGGACTGGGGGCCGGCGTCAACGCCAGCGTCCTTCCCCCCGTTGCCGTCGCTACGCGGCCACATCGGGGCCCCGGGCCCCGCTCACCCTCGGCCCGCTGCCGAGCGTGCAGTGGTCTTCGCTTACGCTTCGACCCCTGCGTACTTGAGAATCAGCTTGTATGTCTCCTCGATCGACTGGTGGGCGGTGTTGAGGACGACGCAGGTGGCGCGCTTGGCCTCCTCGCGGAAGAAGTGCTCCTGGCGGGGGTGGTCGGGAGCCAGCAGGTACGGGTTGTACCAGGGCTCGGACTTGTACGTGCCCCACAGTTCGCGGGGGCCGGCGCCGGGGCGGATCATGGTCTTGCCCTCCTGGAGGACCTCGATGAGGCCAGCCTCGTCCAGTTCACGGATGCTGGGGGCGTCCTCGTCGCGGCACAGCAGCACGACCAGATCGATGGGGGTCTCGTCCTTGACGCGCTCCGGGCCCATCATCCATTCGCGGGGCAAGAGGGCGCGGCTGTTGCCGAAGCCCCAGTAGCAGTAGTCGTAGCCCTGGTCGAACATGCATTTGCCGTCGAGGCAGGATGGACTCTCGCATTCCCCCTTCACATCCACGACGTTCTCCACCTTGCAACGGTCGAAAACGGGCACAAGCCAGGGCTCGTTCTCGGCGTTCTCGGTGCGCACGTACAGGGAAACCTCAGGCTGGAAGACGGTGAGCTTCTCGTTTTCGGAGAGGCCGTGGGGGTGGTGGATGTACACCCAGTCGTCGCCGATGACCTTGCCCTTGGGGTGCTGCATCAGGCGGTTGACCTGGGTGGTCTTGCCGGTTCCCGTGGGGGCGATGAGAACGATGCCGCGGCCGGCGACCTCAGCCGCCGCGCCGTGGATGGAGTGCGTGTTGAACTTGCGCTCGAGCACCACGGCGGCGAGGCCGAGGGCCCAGCTCTTGCACTGGCCGTAGTACTCCGTGTTGACGAAGAGCGCGGTGTCCATTTCGGGGCAGTAGTAGGCGTGGGCGTCGACGCCGGGAACACCGTTGACGCTGTACAGGAACCCGTGGGGCTTGACTTCCTCGGGCGCCGCGTGCCAGTTGTCCGTCCAGAATTCGTACTGGTGGCGGCTGTTGGTGACCAGCTTGACGAGGACGCCGTCGATGTTGGCGACGCGCTCGAAGGCTTCGTTGAATTTGAGGTGCGGGAGGACTTCGGCCAGCTTGGCTTCCATGTCCTTCATCGACATGTTTTTCGTCGAATCGACGCGGCCCTGGCTTTCCGTTTTGAAGTTGTCCAGGTTCGGGTTGCCTTTGCTGGCGACGGTTACAGTTCCCGACATGGTGCTCACAGGAGCAGCCAGGCAGGAGTGGCTATAACCGTTTGTGGCACGTGCGACAGGGGGCGCAGGCCCTGTACTGCCCTGTCCCGTGAACGGCCGCCAGACCACCCGATCGGGCGCCGCCGCGTGCTCTGCCCACCGCCTTGCGAGCGGGGGCGGGTTGGCGTCGGTTCGGGTTGGCGTCGGTTCGGGTTGGCGTCGGCTCCGTTGGTCAGCCGGTGGCCAGAACATGCGCCATGGCAATCTCCGCGCGGCCAGTGATCGTGGTGGGGAAACCCATCCAGACATGGTCGCCGACGGCGTCGATGCCGATGTAGTCGCCGAGGAAGGGCGAGCCGTTCTGGTGGATGCCGAGGTCAC
>JBFIJP010000212.1:0-7210 GCA_041600695.1 Thermoplasmatota archaeon
ACGCGGCCGATGATGACGCTGGGCCGGAAGACCTCCTTGGCTTCGTTGCGCACCGAGAGGTGGAGCAAGGCAGGCAAAAGTGTGATCGACAGCACGAAGATGCTGGCAATGCCCAGGATGGTGGCGGTGCCGATCTCGACGATCATGGGGCTGGTGCTGCTGATCATCACGACGAACCCGGTAATGGTCGTCAGGGTGCTGATGAACAGGGCCACGGCGCCGCGGCGGCCGATGAGGTCGAACGCCTCGTCGCTGGTCGCCACATGCGCTCGTTCCACTCCAAATTCATTGATAATATGGATGACGTAATCCACGCCGACGCCGAGAAGCAGTGGGAACATGGCCATGGAGACGAAGCCGATGCTGACGTCTCCCAGCGTCATGCCGGCGAGGGTCCAAACCAGGATGATGGCAACGGTGCTGACGCCGATGGCGGCGCGCTTGGCGTTGCGAAACAGGAACAGCAGCGTAACGGCGAGGAAGGCGAAAACGGCCGCGATGAAAATCTGGGATTCCGCCTCCACCTGTTGGTCAATGCGGTAGATCCAGGACTGCACGCCCCAGGAGTCAAAGTACGCGTCGTTCCAGAGGTTGAGGGTTTTGACCACGCCTGACTCGCCGGCTTCGCCGACGGCCATGTGGCGGTAGTCTTCCACGATCTCGTTGATGAGCCCGCCCGTTTCCTTCTTGGACAGGGCGGAGGTGTCCGGGTCGTAGATGATGAACATCACGGACGCCTGGAAGTCGTCCGATCGGTACAGCGCAATGGAGCCCGTGGAGTCGGCCTGTGAGAGCAACTCCTGGGCCAGGTTGTGCTGGGCCTCGTCGGGCGCGAGGCAGAAGCAACCACCGGGGAATTGCTTGTAGATGAGTTTCTCGAAGTAGGGCAGGCTGGTATGGCTGAGGACCTTGTTGAGGCCGTCGGGGTGTTCGGCCGATTTGGTGCGCTCGATGAACTCTTGCTTGACGAACGTGAAGACCTCCTCCTGCGCCCGCAGCGCCTCCATGGAGGTGACGTTGGTGACCGGAATGCGTGGGCAATCCGGCTGGTTCTGGACGCATCGCGGGTCGTCCGCATCGGGCGCCTCGGCCCCTTCACGCAACTCAAAGTACACGATTTCAGAATTGACGCCTGCGACCTTCTCACGCAATTCGCGGAAGAAGTTGGCCTGCTCGTCGTCCGTTGCGAAGTAGCCAGACTGGATGTCCGTCTCAACGTTCGGCTCAACGGTGAGCAGGACCCCGATCGATCCAGCCGTGATCAGCGCCACGACGGCGACCACGCCCCAGGCGCGGTTTGCCGACCAACGCATGATCTTCGATAGCATCCCCTGTACGCGTTCACCCAAATCCATGCCGAACCGGCGAAAGCACCAGGTGGTGGCCTTTAGCCGTTCCTAGGTGGAAGGCGCCCCCGGCATCCCGCAACCAGGAGCCCGGGGGCGTGCGGGTCGCCCACAAACGGGCCGACGCAGGACGCAGAAACGGTCGGCCGAAGCTCGGCAACGGAGGACGAGGGCCAATCGGCAGGATCTGTGGGTCTCTGGTGGGACGAGGCCGACGCTCGGCCTTCTTCGTGCGAACCGGCCCGCCAGGCGGCCTCAGTCCAGGACTCAGGAGTTCCCTTCCCTCCACACGAAACAAAGGGGTTGAACCTCCTGGTTGCGCGACCGTTTCCTTTTTATCTAGGCCCACCTCGATGTCAACTTCCGGCCAGCCCATCGGCGCACCCGCCTGACCCCAGCCCAGAGTAGGCGTGCGGGCGGACGCCGCGCCGCCCTGAGCAAGGCCGGGGCCGACCCACCGACGCCCGAACTAACCGGTAGCCGGTGCCATCCCCTGATCCTCCGGCGTCTGGAAATCGACCAGGGTCCCCCGCAAGGTCTGCAGGTCGATGTACGGCATGCGGGCCGGGTCGGGGGTGAAGTTGAGCATCTTCTGGTAGAGGGTCTGGCTCTGCCAGGTGCCACAGTTGACCATCTGGACGCCTCGGTAGTTGCGCAGGCCAGGCACATGCACGTGGCCCGTCACGAACAGATCTGGCACGTCGTCAATGACCAGGTAGTCCGTATGTTCCGGCGCCACGGGTGTCCGCTCGCCGTACAGCGGGGCCAGGTGGCGGCACTGGAGCATCTGCTCCATGGTCGGCAGGGGGTTTTCGTAGTCCAGCGTCGTGACGTTGGTGGCAAAATCGATGAGGCTGAACCCGTGGTACGCCAACGTCAGCGCGCCGTGCATCTTGAACCACGCCGGATTGGCCACGAAGTGCGCGGTGTGGCTGTCAAAACGATCCTTGACTTCCTGGCCGAACGCCGGCTGGGGCTCCGCCGGCCGCGCAGCATCGTGATTGCCCGGCTGCACCACGACCTCCAGGTGATCCGGAAGGGCGTGCATGTACTGCCCGAACGCCTCGTACTGGTCATAGATGTCTCCGATGGTCAGTTCGTCCTGCTGGCCCGGGTAGATGCCGATGCCATCCACCAGGTCGCCGGGGAGGATGAGGTACTTGATTCGGCCGGCTGCGTCGCGTTCGCGGCGGGTGGCGCCGTGGCCGTTGAGCCAGCGCAGCATGGCCTTCCAGTTCTCGCCCAGGAACGTGTTGCTTCCGACATGGATGTCCGACAGGAAGGCGGCGGCCAGGGGGATATCCGCGCCGCGCTTGGCGGTGGCGTCGGGCCGCGGAATATCTGGCCGTACGATCGATTCAATGAACAGCAGGTCACCTTTGCTGCTGGCCTGGCCGACCACCCCTACGACCTCGTCCTGCACCAGCGTGTCCGCCATGTCGACCACCGGCTTGTTGTCAGAGCGGCCAATCGCATTGATGGCCCCGGACTCATCTTCTAGTTCCAGCCGGCGGTGCCCGTTCTTGGTGGTCGACACGCCGCCGACCATTCCAATGACGGCGACCTCCTGCTGGCCAGGCCGTATGCGCTCGATGGGTGTGACGTTGCGCAGATCCCGGCGCTGCCGCAGCATTTTGCTGATGCGCCGGTAGCGGTCCTGGAAGTACGTCGTGAAGTCGCTGGTGGTGCCCTCGCAAGTGGAGTTGCCCGTCATGTCCTGGACGATCTCGAGGCGCGCCTCGTGCTGGGCCGCCATGGGACGCCACTCGCTGCGGGGCTCCACGCGGAAGTCACGGGCATCCTGGGCCGCCGAAAGCCGGGATGGCTCGATGTGCAATTCGTCCTCGTGGTCATCGACAGCCTCGTCTTCTTCATCCATGTCGCGCGCGGGGATTTGGCCGTCGTAGATGGCGGCGGCGGCGCGCTTGAGGGCCTCGCGTCGCTCCCGATCGGCACTGTTGGCTCCGGCCGGCGCGGGAGTCGCGGCGGGTGCACTCACCTGCTCCCGCAGGCGCTCCTCCAGCAGTTGAAAAAGCGCCAAGTCTAGATGGAAAGGCACCTCCTCCAGGCTGCCGAGGACCGCCTGCACGCGGCTGATGCCGTCACCCGAAGCGCGCGTTTCCAGTTCCTCCAGGAGGTCCGGATCCACCAGGGCACCGTGGCGCTCGAACAGGGCGACCAGTTCCTGTCGAACGACGGTCCCGGGCACGAATCGCACCAGTCGGGGCCTTGTCATAAGGCTAGGGGACCGCTGCCGGTGGAGCCGGCCGTCAGGGCGCACGGCCGAGGCGTGCCAGGACCGCCTCGACAACGCGGTGGTTGTGGCTTGGCTCCAGGAAGTGGCCGGCATCCGGCAGCACATCCAGGGTCGCGCCGCCGGGTACCGCGCTAGCCAGCCGTTCGGCGTCCTCCACAGGGACGAACTCGTCGCGTGTCCCGACGACGATATGGACGCTCAGGTCCGGCGGCAGGTGGGTGGCGGCGTCCAGGGGCACCAGTTCGCTCATGGTCAACTCGACCGGCGTGGCCACGAGAACCAGCCGGGCCGGCTGGCGGCGCGTCGCGAGGGCCGTCGCCACGCCGCCGCCGAAACTGAATCCAATCACGGTCGGCGCCCGGCCGCCGGCCTCTTCGGCCAGCTCGTCGAAGACCGCCAGGGCGTCCTCCAGCTCACCCGTGCCGCTGCCATAGCTCCCCTCGGATCGACCGACGCCCCGGAAGTCGAACCGGACGGTGCGCCAGCCCGCCGCCGCCAGGTCCTTGGCCAAGTCGTAAATGAGTCGACTGCCCATGGTGCCGCCAAACTGGGGGTGAGGGTGGAGCAACAGCACCGGCGGGCCGTCGGCGGGCCCGTGTTCGCGGGCATCCAGGGTGCCTGCGGGTCCGCGGAAGGTGCGCTGGCGGGACTTCACGGAACCGGCCAGGCGGGCCGGAACTTGGGTTTGGTGGACGGCGCCAGACGCGCCAGGGGCTCCCTCCAATCCCTCGACTACACCCCTAAGGTCCGCGTCGCCCGCCAGTTCCAACAAGGTGCGTACGCCGTGAAGCACCTGGTTGCCCAGGGGTCACGGGGACCGGCAGGTCCCCGTGCGGGGGGTTCCAAGGAGGGCGGCGCCCCGACCACGCCCCTAAGGTCGGTCCGTGGCTCCGCCGCGAAGCTCAGGGTCTCCCTCGCCAGCCGCGCTGGCTCGGGCAACCAAGAACCCCTGCGGGCTTCCCGGGCGGGCCATCGACGCCACGCCCCTAAGCTCCGCGGTTGCGCCGCGAAGCTCAGGGTCTCCCCAGCGTCGGAACCGCCCCCACGACGCACCCATGCGGCTGCATTCGAAGTTGCCCAGGGGTCACGGGGACCGGCAGGTCCCCGTGCGGGGGGTTCCAAGGGGGGCAGCGCCCCCCTCGTCCAGCCGCATGGCTGGACCCAGGGTGTCAGGGACGGAGTCCCTGAACGGACGCAGGGGGATTCGAACCCCCGACTTCCGGCTTAGAAGGCCGGCGCCGTATCCAGGCTGGGCCATGCGTCCAGCGCCGCGCACGTGGGGCCCCGTGAAAGGCTTCACCTACCAGCGCTGGTGTTGGTCCATGGCCGGGATCTGGTCCTCGCTACGCACGACGACGACCTGCTGCTGTTGCTGCTGGCCACCATTGGACCCGCCCGCTGCGCCGGCGATCGCCGCCACGATCCCGACGATCACGAGGACCACGAACAGAAGGAAAATCAGGGGACCAAAGAAGGCGACGGCGTCCCAATCGTCATCTTCGTAGCAGTTGCGGCATTCGGATTCCGAGTGGCCGAGGTTTACGTCCACCAGGCCGCCATTGGATCCGCCGCTATCGGTGCACCCTGAGAGGGCCACCAGCAGAAACGAAACTGCGGCAAGCACGAGGATTCGATTGGGCGCCACACAAGGCAACGGGCCGGCGCCACGGTTAAGGTTGACCCCGGCCCCGCCGACGGCCGCCGACGAGGCCACCCGAAAGCCTTCGGCAACTCGCGAGCCGGCGCAACGGCGACGCCTTCGCTGCCTGTGATCCATGCGCCGGAGGGCAGAATAGAGTGGGCCCCAAGAGATTCGAACTCTCGACCGCCCGGTTATCAGCCGGGTGCTCCACCAGACTAAGCTAGGGGCCCATGTGGGTCCCTCCTGGCGCAGAGCCGCCGAATCAGGGGTGATAGATAAGCGGTTCGGGCCGAACAGCGCGGCCGGGCAACCCGCCCCTTTTTGTTCCCAGGCCTCCATCATGGCCGCATGTCAAAGGAGGAATCCCCGGCAGGAGTGCCGCTGGTCTTGCACGGCAGGGATGTTGCCCGAATGGTCGTGGTCCTGGTTGGCGTGGCCGTGGTCATCGCCGCCTTCGCGTCGCCCTGGTGGACGCGGGGATTCACGGTGGACACGGACGCGGAGGAGGACTCCTTCTTCATCTTCCCAGGCGCCGAAGGCGCCTACCTGGAGTACGGGCCTTTCTCGACGCCGGGCTCGGAGCGGGGCTTTTCCACCGACAGCGGCCGGGCCACGGCCGTCGCGGTCTTGGGCATCGCGGCCGTGATTGCCACCTTGTTCATGGGTGCCCATGTTGTCCTTCGAAGCATGGGTGCTCTCGGTCGCGTGAAGGTGGATCGCAACGTGCCCGTACGTCTGGCGATGGCGGCCGCCCTCGTGGGGACGTTTACCATCTTGTGGGCAGGCCTTTTCCTGCCACTGGCGGGCCCCAACCCGGGGTTCCTGTGGGGCGAGGAAGAAAGCGCGCAGGGGGCGTTTGCTTCCGAGTATTCCAGCATCAAGGTGACGCGGTATGCCAACGCCGGCTTCTTCTTCGGCATGGTGGCCTTCGTTGCACTGCCGGCCTACCTTTGGGTGGACTCTTCGGCTGCCCGCGCCCGCGTCGAGGATCCTTCGCAGGAAGCCAAGGCAGCACCCCGGGATGCGGTTTCGTTCTAGTCCCGGGGGATTCGCGTGGCGCCGGGCAACCGAGCGCCTGCCCCCGGGGGACGACTGGTGGCCGCCACGAGACGAGCTGGAGCGGCCCCCGGTAAGCGGTCGTGCCACCGGTCCTGCGGCTCGTAACAGGTAGGGCGCCGCACCGCCATCGGCGCACCACAGGGGCATCCGGGGACCCGCAGGGCCCCTGGGCCCCCATCTCCCTCCATGCGGACGCCTGCCTCGCCGTTCCCAGCCCTGGGACGCCCGGCAATCGCCTTGCAGGGCCGGATCGGACATGCCTGGCGCGTTGCAGCGGGGGACAAACCAGGCGGCGACGGAGGGAGTGAAGACCCCTGGCCAGGTCAGGCGGACAGCGCAATGCGTCGTGCAAGGAGCAACCTACAGAAAAAAATGCGGGGGAGAAGAGGGGCTAGGGTTACTTTAGATCCTAGAAGATCACGGTGTCAGCGTGGCCGCAGCTGCCCGTGTCTTCGGGGGCGCGCTGCAGGCCGTCCTGGCCGTTGCTCTCCTGGTAGAGCCACAGGCCGCCCTGGTCGGCGTCGAAGTGGACATAGAAGTCCCCGGCGGCCGCCGTGGCGTCGGTGGTGTCGCAGTCGTCAGCGGTCGCCGGGGTGGCGACGCTCAGTGCGAAGATGGTCAGGGCCAGCATCAGCTTGTTCATGGTCTCACTCTACTCACCGGGGTGAGCTTGCCGGCATTCTGCACGATGGGGTTAAGGTTATCCAAAAGCCTTGCCGATAAAAAAAATCGATCTTGCCGAAAGTCGTGCCGTCACACATGGCGCTGCACAGGACCGGGTCGGGCAGCCAGAGGCTGCGCAGGGCCTCGACAAATCCTTTATAGTGCGAGGCCCGGGGGGACCCATGCGCCGTTTCATGACCATCGCGCTCGTCGTGGCAGCATCCCTTGCGGGCTGCCTCAGCG
>JBFIJP010000213.1:0-7196 GCA_041600695.1 Thermoplasmatota archaeon
GACCGGCGTGGAAGGCCGCCAGGTACAGCCGGGTGCCGACAATCTGGAAGTTGTGCAGGCTGTAGGCCAGGAGGTCGTCCGCCGGGATGCCGGGGGGCGTCCAGGCGGCCAGCAGTTGGGGGGCGTTCCAGTCGGTGAAGTCCACGATGTAGAGGGTTGGCGTGCGGTTGGTGAAAGTCTCCGAACTGGCGACGGCGACGCGGCGACCGTCCAGGTCGAAGAGGGCTGCGGTGTGGAGGCGTTCCATGGGCTGGGCAAGGCCCTCACCCCGCCAATGGGCGATCTCACGGGGAGCGCCGGGGCCGGGCTCGAAGACCCGGATGCCCTGCAATTCGTTGGCGACAACGAGGATGGGTTCGCCGGTGAGGGGGTCGTCCTGGGCGGTCATGTCGTGGGGGGTCGTCACCAGCGCCGGGCCGAGCGTGCCGTAATAGTCGGCGTACCGGGCGACTTCCGGGTCGGACTGGATGACAGCCATTCCCAGAGGTACTCCCACGGCGCGCCCCGGGGCGGGTCGCTCGATGCGGTACAGGGAGGTCCCGCCCGCCGTGGCGCACCAGACGTGCGGTTCGCCGTCGTAGGTGGCGGGGTGGAGCATGTGGCAGCCGCCGCCGGCTACGTCGCCCAGCCGAACCGGCGCCGCGGGGTCCTCGATGTCCCAGATCGCGAAGGCTCGCCCCAGAGGGTACGGGACATACGCGAGGGGCTCGCTGCGATCCAGTTTGACGTCTCCGTACGGGCCCTCGTCGGTAAAGCCGCCCATGATCCGCAATTCCGGAAGTGCCGCAGCATCGAGCAGCCGGACATGGAGCTGGCTCCGGTCTCGGTTCGCCGCGGCCACGGCGATCAAGCCTCGCGCCAGGTCCGCCTCGGTGTACGTGGCGAAGCCGGGCTCCCCATGCGGGGCCAGCGTGCTTGCCGCGGTCACCGTCAGGCCGACGGCGATGTCCTCGTGCAGGCTTCGGTCCCAGTGGTCATGCCGGGGCTGGTAGATGGACGCCCCTAGGGCCATCCAATCCAGGCGTTCAGGTCCCGGCACCGGCGATTCGGCCGGCTCGGCCCCGCCTAGGCACCCGGCCACCATGGCTGCAAGAAGCAGGGTGGCGAGCGCTGGCCCGCCAAGTCGTTCAGCCTGCAACAGAGTACCCCTCCGGCGGCGGCGCGTGGATGAAGGTGGTGATGAAGATTTCAAACGGCTGCTGGATGGCGGCGGCTACGTCCACATCGGACCCCGTGAATCCGGGTACCGGACTCACCGTGGTGCGCAGAACGCAGGATCCCGCCAGGCACGCCTCGGCGGCGCGGGTGGCGCCCCGGTTGCCGCAAACCGCGTCCTCGTTGGCCACCGGGTCGTCGTAGGCCAAGGCCCCATCGATCACCTCGTCGATGCGGGTCCGGTTCACCACGAAACCGAGCGGGCCGTCGCCCGCCGCGGAGCCCAAGGCCTTCTCGTAATAGCAGTGCAAGCCGAGGCTGGCCTTGAGGGCACGGCCCACATCGGTGGTGGGCTCCCAGAACAGTTCGACAACCGTGCCGTTCCAGCCATCGAAGGGGAACTCCAGGTCCCAACTTGCGATGTAGCGGTCCACATCCACGCCGGTGACAAACGCAACCGCGCCACAGGCGGCGAAGCCAGCCGTGTACGCCGGCGATTGCCACGACGCATAGCACTGGAGGTAACCCTCCTGCTTGGCGACCTCTAGGTAGGGGGAATTTCCCGGCAGCGTCGGCAGAACCAGCGTCACGCGGGCACCGTCAGCGGTCACCTGGCTGGACGCGGATGTCTTGTCGTAGAGGGGATGGCTGGCCACCAGCGTGTAGCTGCCCGGGGCGAGACCTGCAAACGAGAATCCGCCGTCGGCGTTGCTGGTGGTGTTGGCGTGGCCCACCAATTCGACGCTTGCGCCGGCCACGGGGCGCACCCTTTCGTCAACGACCAGGCCTTCGAGCACCCCGACAGCGGCTGCTGCCGCACGATGCGCCTGCGCAGGGGGCCCGGCATCGGCGTCGGCGCAGCCCGACAAGGAGACCAGAAGGGTCACGGCCACCGCGAGCCAGGGCTTCATTCGATCACGACCCCCGCCCGCAGCGTCGATCCGGCCACCTGAACACCGATGGCGGCCAGCGCATCGCCCGGATCGGCGGCGCTGC
Source organism: Thermoplasmatota archaeon (assembly GCA_041600695.1). Lineage (GTDB taxonomy): Archaea > Thermoplasmatota > E2 > JACPAO01 > JAHFTW01 > JBFJVP01. Next base: position 2,152 of record JBFIJP010000213.1, read on the forward strand.
CTCCAGGCGCCGCGCACGGGCCCGTGCACACATCGACCAGGGCGGCGTAGACGCGGCCTCCAGCGTCCATTTCCACGTCCAGGAAATCGTACACGACTCCGCAGGCGCCGCCGCCGCCCTCGCAGCGGCCGCGTGCGATGGGGTCGCCGTCCGGGTCCATGCGCGCCGTGGCGACGATCGGATCGGGGTCAAGGGCGTTGAGGATGAATCCCGCGTACGCGTGCCAGGTGGCATTGGCGAGTACCTCCTCGTTGGCGTCGAAGCCGCCGGCAACGTCACTGCCGACGTAGAACACAGCCACGCGGCCCTCGTCGCCGGCCACCAGCGACGGCCACCGCGCAGCGGTCAGACCGGGCAAGCCGACTAGCATTGGCTCGCCCCACGTGGCGCCCGCGTCGCGGCTGACCGCCAGGCGGGGCTGGCCGTCCTGGTCGAGGACGAAGTAGTACACGTTGCCCTCCGCGTCGGTGCGCACCGCCGCCTCGTGGGTGTCGGTGGTAAACGAATCCACCATCCCCACGGAGTCGGTTACGCGCACCCGCTGCCAGGTGACGCCGTCGTCGCGGCTGATGCCCAGCCATGGCTCGCCGCAGTGGCCCTTGGGCAGGTACACCGTCCCGTCGGGGCCAGCGTGGCCGTGGCCGTGGGTCCCGCCGCACTCGGCCGCGCCGTCCTGGGGGCCGAAAACGGGCGTCCCCGGACTCCACGTGATGCCCCCGTCGAGGCTGCGGGCGCACAACGACTGGACAATCTGGTTGAAGCACTGGTAGATGATGGCAGGATAGCCGATCGTGGTGGTCTGCGTTGCCGGCCCCGAGAAGACGGTTTCGTGGTCGGCCAGCGGCGCGCCGCAGGCGGCGGGGTTGCCGATCCAGGAGTCGCCCTCGTCGTCGGAGAAGGAGATGTAATTGCACGCGAGGTAGGCGTCGACGGTGAAGATGCGGCCTCCGATGGGGTCCGCGTAGAGGTACGGGTCGCCACTGATGACAAACTGGTCCTGCCCCGCTACATCGGGGGTCACATCGTCCCACGTGAGCCCGGCATCGCGCGTCCGCATGACTTTGGTGACCGGGATCTCGCCGCCCAGCGGGTCCTGGTAGTGGATCCCCCCAAGGTGGGTGGGGTAAAACACGGCCCCGGAGGCCGTGATGGCCAGCGTCGGCTCGATGGCGCTCTTGTTGGCCACGTACCGCTGCTCCATCACCGGCAGCACACCCGGAAACACGGATGCGGGCAGCAGGATACCCTGCGTGTCATGCACGACGGTGCGGCCAACCACGGCATCGGCCGGGGCCACGGTGGCGGGCTCCAGGCAGCCAGGTGCCACAATGCACGCAAAGGCAGCCAAAGCCATCAAGAAATGGCGATGATAATTGTTGATTCCTCTGTACTTGGTCAGCATCTGCCGCCCAATCGGATGCTGATTTAACTACCTCTCGCTGCCCGTGGCAGCCGGCGCCCGGCCGGCTGATCCGGTGCCGGCCAGCCGACGCCGTCGCGGCGCAGTGGCTCCGTTGGTTCACGCTTTCCTGAACAGGCCAAAGCCTGTTCGAGGTGACTCAAGGCGCCGACGGCCTTCTTGCTTCTACGCCGTGCTCGATGGAGTGGTGAAAACAGGAATAATCAGAACGGGTCATCTTATTCCTTGGGAATGGGACGTGTGAGTGGGGAAAGGTGAGGTTCGGCGGTTGCATGCCAATGGATCAATTCCGGCCAAATGATGGAGATCCCCGGAACGGAATCCTGTGGCTATTTCAGGCCGTGATCGGGTCGTCCTGCTGCACTTCGCGCCATGGCGAGGGTTGCTTTGGTGTTGGAACCACTTCTAGCCGAGCTGCACCCACGCCGCCTTGCTGGGCACGGGCCCCTCCGGATGCTGGCCGTTGGCGAACAGCATATAATGGCCCGGCGGGGCCACGATGCCGTCCGGCGGCGCTTGCAGGGTGATGTGCCCGTCGTCTTGGGCCAGAACGTCCAGTTCGATGCCCCTCTGGGCCATGTCGTATGCGTGGGTCGTCGAACCCGGGTGGAACAGGACAACCGAGTCGAGGCCGGCCGGCAGCGTCGCATTGATCTGGAACGCCTTGCCGTAGGCGACGGTGGCCGGCGCGTCGTCGATGGTGGGTCGTGGGCCCCGGAACAGGTAGGGCGGTTCGAAGATCTCCATGCGGGTCTCGTTGGCCTGTGGGTTGTACGTGTCCCGGGCCGCCTTGAACGGGTTGGGCAGCGGCACATGCCCCGCCACCAGGACCCGGGCATCGGGGAGGAGAACCGCCGTGGAGTGGTACATGCGGGGAACCTGCATGGGCGAGAGGCTGAGCCACGACTTGGAGGCCGGATCGTAAAGTTCCGGCTCCAGAATCGGAACGTTGGGCTGGCCATGCACGACCACGTTGTCGTAGAGGCCGCCGCCGACGGCCAGGATTTCGCCGCTGGGCAAGAGCACGCCGTTGCCGTGCCAGCGGGCATGGTTCAGGCTGCCCACCTGGCGGTTGGCCGGCGGGTTGACGGACAAGTCGGCTACTTCGGTGAAGGGAACCGCGACGATGGTTTGCTGCAACGTTCCGCCGAAGGTGACGAACTCGGGCGCATAGTCACGGCCGGGCTCAAGAATCTGCATGACGCTGTTGGCGTGCTGGCGGGCGCCAAAGACGGACCGGCCCAGGTCGCTCCAGGTGCCGTTGGCGACGTTGAACGCCTTCTGGATGCTCCAGGTGGGCTGCTCGGGGTGCTCGCCGAACGGGCCCCACAGGGTGCCAACGGTGTTGTAGAACACCTCGCCCTTGAGGGGGCCGCCGGGAACCACCGTGACCCTGGGGTACAGGGGCAGCAGCTTATCCGCGTCCTGCTGGACGGTCCAGTTGTTGCCCTCGGCGTCGAAGTGTTCCACCGTCGTCACCTGGGTGTCGAAGCGGGCCAGGCTGGTGATGCCGGAGAAGGCGGTCGGGGTTCCGTCTGCCTGTTTCAGGAGCGTTGGGTACCAGCGGCCGAAGTGCATGTCCGCCATGCGTACCCAGGCGTTGAGTTCCGGATCGTAAACCCGGGCGTCAGCGCCGCCGAACAGGAACGGGTCGGTGGTGGGCATGGTGTTCCAGATGCTGGATCCGATGGCCAGCACGCGACCATCGGGCAGGATGGTCTGGCCGGCACAGAACAGGTCGCTGCCGGCGCCCTCGGGATCCCCGGGCACCATCACGATGGGCTCGTCACCCGACAGATCAAGGACGCGTGACGTGGCGTTGACGGGCGTGCTGGTGAAGAACGTCCAGTCGCCGTGGCCATCGTCGGGGTTGTGCTCGACGCCGCTCCAGTACAGGACCCGGCCGTTGTGGAGGAGCACCAGGTTGACGGCGGGAACGCCGCCATCAAACGGCGCCTGCCATTGGCCGACCGCCGCCGCCGTGGGGTTGGCAATCCAGGGGTCCGCTTCCTGCGGCTCCCCCGAATCTCCCGTGAGGCAGCCGGGGAGGATCATGGCCAGGGCAACCAGGCAACCGAGGCTTTGCAGCGCCGCCGCTTGCATCATGACCGGCCCAGTCGGGGTGGACTGGATAACCGTTGCCGGCTGTGGCTGGCCCCTAGTCCAGGTGGACCCAGGCAGCTTCGCTGGGAATGGGGCCGTCCGGATGTTGTGCGTTGACGAACAGCATGTAGTGGCCAGGCGGCGCGACCGTGCCGTCCGGCGGCGATTCAAGGATCAGGGCGTCGCCCTCGGCGCGCACCACGTTGAGCTCGATGCTCCGCTGCGTCATGTCGAAGGCGTGGGTGGTCGAACCCGGGTGGATCAGGACGACGCTGTCCGGCGCCCGGCCGTCTGGCATGTCGGCAAAGATGGCGAAGCGCTGATCGTAGCTGATCTCTGTCGGCGCGTCGCGAATGAGCGGCCGCTCGCCGCGGAAGAGGTACGGCGGCTCGAAGATCTCCAGGCGGCTCTCCACAACCTGGGGGTTGTAGGAGTCGCGCGCGGCGGGGAACGGATTGGGCAGAGGTACATGGCCGCCCATCAGCACCCGGCCGTCGGCCAGCAGGAGCGCTGTGGAGTGGTACATGCGGGGGACCTCCATGGGCGCGTACTCGGTCCAGGTGTCCGTCTCGGGGTCGTACGCCTCCGCTGCCAGGATGGGCACGTTGGGCTGGCCGTGAACCACCACGTTGTCGTACAGCGCCCCACCCACGGCGAGGACGGTGCCGTCGGGCAGGCCGACGCCGTTGAGGTGCCAGCGCGGCCAGTTCATGGACGATGCGGGCGTGTTGGTTGGCGGGTCGGTGGAGAGGTCGTTGATCTCGGTGAGTGCCGTGGCAACCGTGGAGCGCTCGATGGTTCCGCCGAAGGTGACGAAGCGTGGCGCGTAGCCATTGTCCGCATCAAGGGGCAGCATCACGCTGGCGGCGTGCTGTCGAACGCCGAAGGTGCTGGGGCCCAGGAACCGCCACTCGTTGGTTTGGGTGTCGTAGGTCTGCTGGAGGAACCACAGTGCCTCCAGGGGGTGTTCGCCGAAGGGTCCCCAGAGGGTGCCGACGGTGTTGTAGAACACGTCGCCCTTCAGCGGGCCGCCGGGAACCAGCGTCACGCGGGGGTAGAGGGGCAGCAGCCGGTCGGCGTCCTCGATGGTGGACCAGGAGGCTGTGTCATCGTCCCAGTGCTCGACGGCCTCGACCTGGGTCAGGGGGTTGCTGAGGCTGGTGATGCCACTGATGGCTAGGGCGCTGCCGTCGGCGGTCTCAATGATGCTGGGGTACCAGCGGCCGAAGTCCATGTCCTCGGCGCGGGTCCAGGTGTCGGTGGCCGGGTCGAAGATGCGGGTGTCGGCGCCGCCGGTCAGGAACGGCGTCGTGGTGGGCAGCGTCGTCCATTGGCTGGACCCGATGGTCAGCACGCGGCCGTCGGGAAGGATCATCTGGCCGGCGCAAAACAGGTCGCCCGCAGCACCGTGCGGATCGTTGGGAACCGTCACGGTCGGGGGGTCGGTGCTGAAGTCGACGATGCGCGACTCGCCCCAGACGGGCTCCGAGGTGAAGAACGTCCAGTCGGTGTCGCCGTCGGC
>JBFIJP010000214.1:0-7140 GCA_041600695.1 Thermoplasmatota archaeon
TCACCTGCTGCTCTATCGGTACCTGGTAGAAACCGACCAGCGTCCCGAAACATTGATTCTCGGCCTCGACGGGAACATGTTCTGGAATGCGTTCGTTTCCGAACTGGCGGCCTCCCGGGTCTCCCAGGAGTTCGGGCTGCCCGGCCTCCCCATCCAGCAGCGGGCGTGGCGACTGCTGGAGTCCCTGAGTCCCTTCTACGTCTGGGATTCCATCCAGGTCCTGGAATATACCTACATCAGCGGCTACCCGGATCGGGCACAACGCATGGAAGCCGATGGCCAAATCGTGTCACCCCGGGACGAGGCAGCCATCGCCGCTGGCACCTTCGACCGCGAAGCGGCCATTGACGATTACATCACCCGCCGCATCCTGCCCCCGATCGGGGTTGAGACGGGCCTGGCGCCCATCAAGCAGGGCGCCTTCCGGAACCTTGTCAGTGAAGCCACCGCTGCGGGCACCCAGGTGATCGTGTACCTCACCACCAACCACCCCACGGTGCTGGAGCGGCTCGCCGACCATGAAGAATTCCAGTACCAACTGGAAGAAACGCGCAGGATCGCACTGGAGATGTGCTCCACCGGCATTGCCCTGTTCGACTTCCTGTCCATCGACGGTTACGGCGGCGACCCGGATGGGTTCTACGACGGTTGGCACATCAATCCGGACAACGCCCGGCGGGAGATGGCGACCATCGCCGGGCAGCCCGAACGTAACCTCTGCCTGGCGCAGGGCTGACGACGGGCACGGGCTTGCCGTCGGCCCGCCGGCTGCGGCATACCGGCGGTGGCGCTTTGTGGCCGCCGCTCATGCGACTCGGCGAAAGAATTCATATAGCAGCGCACGCCACCCAGAAAGCAGTGTCTACCATGCGGCGCGCCGCGGCGCTTCTCATCCTGGCGGGTTTGCTGCTGGCCCCCTTCACCGAGGCGCGGCCCGCTCCGGCTCTCTACTTCCTCAAGGATGGCGAAACGCCCCTTCTTGATGACGGCATCCTGAATGCGACGCTGCCAGATGGCAACGCCACCAAGACCCGCATTATTCCCGTTGGGTCCGAAGATTTTGCCCCCGTCCGGTTTGTCACCGAGGCCGGGGAGGCCCACCCAACGTTGCTGCGGGGGCCCCTCTTCGTGGGGCTCTGGACCGGCGAATCGGTCATGCTTCACGGCAACCTGACGGCGACCTTCTACCTGATGAGCGGGCAGGAGGCGAAGCCTATCGGAAACGCCTCCATCATGCTTGACGCGGACACGGAGCAAGCGCCCGACCCCGCAGCGCTGATCCCCCCCGATCCCACCGATCCTGAGGGCGCCGTCTTCCACATCGCCGCCCAAATCCTTCCTATGATCCTGAAGCCCCCGACCCTGCTGGCGATGGGAATCGTGGACATGGAAGTGCCCGAGGATGCCCACATCGCCGTCGGCTTCAGGATTGACCCCGGCAGCAGCCCGGGCCCAACACCCGTGGGAGGCTTCGCACAGATCCAGTACGACGCCCTCCTGCAGCCGAGCTTCGCGTTCGTTCCCTGGTACGAGCCGGACCCGCCCAGGCCAGCCCCGACGACCCCGTCTGCGGGCAGCCCGGGCACGGGTCAAGCCTCTCCGCCGCCTGCGTCGCCGCCGCCGGCATCGCCCGACGACGGCAAGGATTCGCCGGGCCTCGGCCTGCTGGTGATCCTCGCATTGGTGGCCGCAGTGGCCACCCGCCGACGGTAACCGACCAACCTGCGGCGGGCCGGCGCTGTCCAGCCGCCGGTGGGGCCCCAGGTTGGTCGCGTCACGAGGAACGCGGAACTCCTGACCGGGTTCCGGAATCCATCGGATTCGTCGGGCGCTCCCCTGCACAGCCAAGCTGCGGCACGCCTTTGCCAGGCGTCTCTTGCCCGACATACCCGAGCGGCACGCCGCATGGAAACCCGCGGCGCAAATGGCGCAAATGGCGCAAATGGCGCAAATGGCGCAAACGACTCGCGAAGTTACCGTGCCTGATGACGCATGCCACCAGGGCGGCGGCAACGAAAACAGCAGGCCGGCCGGATTGTTTTAACGATATGACCACGTAGATTGCATTGGGCAGCCATTTCATGTCGCGGCGCAGGAATTCGCCTGCAAACTTTGTCGATGACTCCACAATCGTTTAACCATGTCCCGGCGGTTGAGCGTCGGTGGCAATCGACCGATTGATCACATTCGTGGAAGAACCCGCCCGAATGATCGGGTTTCTGGCCGGCGATTGCCAGGCCCTGTTCAATACGTATTGCTTCATCCTCTTTTTCTTGCCCGCAACCCTGACCCTGTACTGGGCCATTCCGGCACGGCGTTGGAAACTCACCCTGCTGACTCTGGCCAGTTTTGCCTTCTACGGAATGTGGGATTACAGGTTCATTCCCCTCCTGTTGGCCAGCAGCCTGTTCGACTTCCTGGCCGGTCAAAGAATTGAGGCCGGGCGGCTGGTTGGGGAGCGACGGAAGGGCTGGCTGGTGGCCTCATTGGTCTTCAACCTGGGCCTCCTTGCTATTTTCAAGTACGCCATTTTCTTCGCCGACAATGCTCGGGGAATCCTTGCGCTGGCCGGCTCGAGCGCGCAGATCCCCCACCTGAAAATTATTCTCCCAATCGGGATTTCATTCTATACCTTCCAGACGATCAGTTACACACTTGATATTTATCGAGGGCACGTCCAGCCGACGCGGGATTTTCTGAAATATCTCTGCTATGTCACCATGTTTCCCCAGTTGGTGGCTGGGCCGATCGTCCGCTATAGCGCCATGGACGATCAACTGGAAAAAATCCCCCGGCGGCCAGGCGTCGATCTGCTCAGTGTCGGCGTCACCCTCTTCATCCTTGGCCTCGCCAAGAAAATGCTGGTTGCCGATCCGATTGCCAACTTCATCGACCCCCTGTGGGACAATCCCGCCGGCGTGGGCGGCCTCGGGGCGGTCGAGGCGTGGACCATCGCCATCGGATACTGTATCCAGTTGTACTTCGACTTCAGCGGTTACTCCGACATGGCCATCGGCCTCGGCGCCATGCTGGGTTTCCGGTATCCCATCAACTTCAACGCGCCTTACCAGGCGCTCAACCCGGCTGACGTGTGGCGGCGATGGCACATCAGCCTCAGCACCTACATCCGCGACTACCTGTATATCCCCCTGGGCGGCAACCGGGTGAGCCCGCGGCGGTTCTACCTGAACACCCTGTTCATCATGATCCTCGTCGGCCTTTGGCATGGCGCCGACTGGAACCAGATCCTGTGGGGCGCCTCCCAGGGAGCGGTCCTGGTTCTGTACCGGGCCACGGACACGTGGTGGGATTCACGGCCGGTCTTCTTGCAACGCGCCATGACCCTGTGGTTCTGGGTGCTGAGCCTGGTGATCTTCCGTGCCAACACTGTGCCCGAGTCCCTGGTGCTGCTCAAGACCATGCTGTTGCCCGGCAGCCTCCACGTTGGATTCCTGCTCAACCCCATCGTGCTGTACCTGGTTGCGGCCGTCATCTTTGCCCTCACCGTGAGGCCAACGAGCCAGATTCGGCTGCGCCCCACGCCCGGCCGGGCGGTCGCCCTTGCTTCCCTGTTCGTCATCAGCATCCTGTTTGTGGGTGCTGCACAGAGCCCCTTCCTCTACTACCAGTTCTGAGGTGAATCGTGTCCCTGACCAACGTCAAGCTGCTTGAACACGCCTGGATTCCGGATGCCGCGCGACTTCGGCGCTACGCCCGCACGGTGCTTGTGTTTGCAGTGCTCGAGATGGCGGTGCTGGTCGGCGCCAACGTGGTGATCAACCCGCGGGCAGACTTCCCCACCCAACTGTACCGGCCCCTGGTTCCCGACTTTCCGTTACAAAAGATCCAGGCGTACGACGATCTGAATGAACCTGTCGAGACGCTGATTCTCGGCTCCTCCCGGGCACTCACGGTGGATCCGGACGACGTGGAGGCACTGGGCTGGCCGGGAGCCTTCAATTTCGCCTTCCCGTCTGGTGGGTTCGAACACGGGCGCATGGCGTACCATTACGTGCTGCGCCACCAGGCGCCCCCCGGTGTAGTGCTGCAAAGCCTGGACGCCATGGACCTGGCTATCGCCGGGGTGGACGAGCAGCACGCCACCTCCGCGCTGCCGATCCTCGCCGGGGACGGCATTGCCCCCAGCGCCTATGCCCGCGCCGCCCTGGCGTCGCTGAGCCCCAAGTACGTCCGTGACTCGGCCCTGGTGCTCTATTTCACCCACATCGCCGGCTACCCGGAGAAGCGCATCGAAGTCGATGACGATGGCCTGGGGCGCTTCGCCAAGATGGAGCGTGCCCTGGCGGAGGGGCGCGCCGATCTGGATCAGGTGGTCGCCCGCCATTACGTGCACAGCGTCAGCGACCTCTACGGCAAGACCAGCCACCTGCTGCCGGCCAAGCAGTCTGTTCTGCGGGAGTATATCGCCGAGGTGACGACCAGCAGCGAGTTGCACCTCTTCATGGGCGCCATCCACCCCGCCATCATGGCGCAACTGGACATCGACCACCCCCACTGGCGCGCCGCCCACGAGGCCATCCTCGCCGACCTGGAGCCCCTGTGCGGCCCGCGGTTGCATCTGCACGACCTGACCGACCCGGCGCGCTCCGGTGTGCATCCCGACGACTTCGTGGACGCCTGGCACCTCACGCCGGCAGCCAGCGCGAAGGTTGTGGCGGCCATGGCGGCCGGCAACCATGACCGATGCGCCAGCGCGGGCGACGCCTAGAAGTGGGTTCAAAGCCAAAGGAGGCGCCACGGCGTTCCAGCCGCGAGCCAACTGGTGGCCCGTGGCCGGTGGCCGGGGAAACGCCCCGGGCTCCAGGAGCAGAGCGCCTGGGGCCAGGACGCTTGGCCGCAGGCCAGCCGACGGGCGCGTGGAAGCGCGTTCCGTCGCGGGGTTATGCATCCACTACCGCCCTTGGCAGGCCGACCCCCGAAGCGTCTCACCCGGGTGGCCCCTGCCACGGGGCTAGCAGATGGATCCGACGCCGTTGGCCATGGCGTCCACCAGTTTGCGCCCGTTGTCGTGCATGTAGTGCCAGCCGTCAAAGAAATCGTCCGGGTCCCCGCCGAAGGTCTCGAGCAGGCGCAGATCGTACACAGTCACGTCGGCCGAGCAAAGGCCGGCCAGCCGGGCGACGGCCGCTTGTTCGTACTGCATCAGCCATGGAACGCTTTCATCGACGCGGGCATCCAGAATGGGGTGAACCGGTGGCAGGAACAGGTGGACCTGGGTGCCATTAGGTGCCGCGCGCCGCGTGAGCTGTTCGACGAAACCGATGGAATTCATGGATGGCTGGTCGGTTGTGTAATACTCCCGCACCTGGGTCCGCATGTGGGCCTCGATGGCGCGGTTCAGGTCGAAGGTTCCTGAGGCGCGACTTTGTTCAATGAGCGGGAACGAGGTGGCGCCGTCGCCCAGGAGCACCATGCGTTCGGCGGGGTAGCCGGCGCCGTGGTTGAAGTAGAGCACGCGGCCGGTGTCGACGATGCCACCGATAGAGAACGCCTTGCCGATGTCCGCGATTTCATCGATGAGGTCGGGACTGCGACCCGTCAGGCGCGGATAGGCGGCCGAGTCCACTGCAACGGACGTGATGTCGGGGCGCACGTCCAGATCAAGGGCCACGACGAGGGATTCGGGCCGTGCATCCTGCGCCACCAGGTAGTCGTACAGCAGGACATGGTCGCGAGCGGTGGAGGACGGTATGGCCAGGCTGAAGGCCGGTTCGGGTCCGAGGCCCTGCTCGGCCACGTAGCTGGGGCTGATGGCCATGGCGCGCGACGAACCGAGGATCACCGTTGATGGCATCTGGTCCTGGTGGTCCAGCAGGTTGAGCTTGGACTCTGTCCAATCCACGATGAGGGGCCGGTAGGCGTCACTGGGGAACTTGTCGTGGGGATCCACGATCATGTACATCCCGGCCACCGCAAGGGCACAAACCAGGGCGACCCCCAGGAATTGGAACAGGAATCGCGCCGCCCGGGCATCCTCGGGAACGTGCACTTGCTCCAGTTGGTCGCGGGATTGCGTATCCCCCAGGCCGGCAGCGTCGTTTCGGGTCATGATCAGAATTGGTAGTACAAGAAGGGGCTCTGGATGGTATTCATCATCACGATGCAGGCAAGCAGCAGCAAGGCCAAGCCGACCGCTCGGGGAGCCGTGAACCGGATGTTCAGAATCGCCGTGGCGGGCGCCTTGAGGGTGAAGGCGAAAACCACGACAAGGATACCGATGAATGGCAACTGCGTCATGAGGCCACCCAGATCCCATGCGAAGAACAGGTGGCGGATCATCTCGCTGGCATCCGCAAGGCCGGGCGAGCGGAAAATCAGCCACCCGAAGTAGACCAGGGCCAGCGTGAGGGCCCGCTGGATCCACACCGCCCGTGCGTCCCAGAACCCGCGCGTCACTTGGTAGAGGACCAGCAGGCCGCCCTGGTAGAGGCCCCAGATGACGAACGTCCATGCGGCGCCGTGCCAGAGCCCCCCAAGGCCCATCACAATGATGAGATTGACCAGCATTCGGGTGGGTGCGACACGGTTGCCTCCGAGGGGAATGTACAGGTAATCGCGGAGGAACGTACTCAGGCTGATATGCCAGCGGCGCCAGAAGTCGCTTGGGTTGAGCGCCTGGTAGGGCGCATTGAAGTTGATAGGGAAACGCAGGCCCAGAAACGCGCCGAGCCCGATGGCCATGTCCGAATAGCCGGAGAAGTCGAAGTAGAGCTGCAGGCCGTAGCCAACCACTGCAACCCAGGCCGTGACGGTGGTCAGGCCGCTCAGGTCCGCCCACATGGGATCGATGCGGTAGGCAATCACGTCCGCAATGAGGACTTTCTTGGAGAGGCCGAGGACGAACAGCGTGGTCCCCAGTGCGAGGAAGCGGGCGGCGGGTCGGGTCGGCAATTCATCGAGTTGCTTGGCCAGCGTCGCATAACGAACGATCGGGCCCGCCACCAGTTGCGGAAACAGGCTGACGTAGGCGAGATACTTGACGAAATCCCGCGTGGGATCCACCACGCGGCGATACACGTCGATGGTGTAACTCATCGTCTGGAAGGTGTAGAACGAAATGCCCACCGGCAGGACGATGTTGTAGTACGGAAGCGTCACATCCAGGCCCAGGATGTGGAA
>JBFIJP010000215.1:0-7111 GCA_041600695.1 Thermoplasmatota archaeon
CCCCGGGGCCGAGGCGTGTCACGTTGGCTTGGGCGTCGGCTTCAACCAGGGGGTCGTCGACGCTGGCGAGGGGCCTGCCCTGGCCCGCATTTCGATCCCGAACTGTGAGGGCGCGGGGATGGTCACCATCACACGGGAAACGGCAGGCGGGCCCGTACGGGACATCATTGCGGTAACGATGGATATCCTGGGGCCGTTGGGAGGATGCCTCTTCGAATCGTGTGGATTTGGCCTTCCTATCGTTGCATTCACCGTGCGGGGGGAAGGGCTTGATCTGGTGGGTGTGGTGGGCAGCGGGGTCCATTATGCCATCGCCTGGAGCCTTGCCGGCAGTTACGCCGACCGGCCTGCCACTTTCGTTCGCACCGCGTCCTGAACCGGCTGCGAGCCAACGGCATGGCCGCACGCGGCGAAGGACCCCATTCGTTCACCTTTAACTCCACGGGCCGGAAGCAAGGCCCCGCGCGCACGCGGCGAAGGACACTTCAGGCACCGCCCTCCTGTGGCGGCGTGTCCCAGCTCCCCAGCCACCCCTTCGTGCCCCTTCCCCCCGATACCACGCCGCCCGAAGAGGCCGCCGCCCGGCTGCACGCTTTCCGGGAGGTCATGGACGGGCGCCGGACGGTCAGGCAGTTCGACGCCAGCCGGCCCGTTGCGCGGGAAATGATCGAAGAAATCCTGCACGTTGCAGGCACGGCGCCGTCGGGCGCCCACAAGCAGCCGTGGACGTTTGTAGCGGTCTCGTCGGCCGACCTTAAGGCACGCATCAGGGCGGCCACGGAGGAGCAGGAGCAACGGTTCTATTCGGAGATGGCGCCGGAAGAGTGGTTGCGCGACCTGGCCCCGTTGGGCACGGACTGGCACAAGACCCACCTGAGCGACGCACCATGGGTCATCGTGGTGTTTGCCCAGGACTACGCCCTTCATTCAGACGGGTCCAAGTCCAAGCACTACTACGTCAATGAATCCGTGGGCATCGCTGTCGGATTCCTGTTGGCCGCGGCGCGGGAGGCGGGCCTCGCCAGTCTGACCCACACCCCCAGCCCGATGAACTTCCTTCGTGATCTGCTGGAGCGGCCCGCAAACGAGCGGACCTACCTGGTGATTCCACTGGGCTACGCCAGCCCGGATTGTCAGGTCCCTGACCTGCATCGGAAAGAGCTGAATGAATTCGTGGTTTGGCGTTAACCGGCATGAACGCAAGGCCTTCCTTCGCCCTTGCGTGGAACATCCCAGGTTTTAGAAAGTCCGACGATTATCTTAAGAGAATGTGGTGGATGGGGGGTGCATGTTACGGGTGGCTAGGTGGGGGAATGTGTTGGCGCTCGTCGCGCTATTGTCTTGCGCGGGGCTGCCACAGTCCGCCACTGGCGCGGATTCGCAGCCGGTTATTGTGGCCGTTCTGGACTCGGGCATTTACGCCGAACACGAGGCCTTCGAGGCCGGGCAAGTGGTGGCCTGGTACGACTTCACACGCGATGGCGGCCCCCCGGCGCCCCGCCTCACCTGGGACCCCCGGGTGGAGCCCTACGACAACCATGGACACGGGACGGCCGTAGCAGGTATGGTTGGGGGCGCCGGCGCGGGGCAGACCCCGAGCCATGCACCGGGCGTCAAACTGGCCATTGCCCGCATCGCTCCCGACACAACCATCCACGACGACTGGACCAACATCCAGCGCGCCATCCGCTGGGCCGTTGACATCGTCCATGCAGACATCCTTTCGCTGAGTTACTACGGGCCGCTGCCATCCCCAGGTTACGATGCTTTCAAGATTCCCGGCGGCGGCGGTCCCGCCTGGAACCCGGTAGCGGAGGAGCTCCGCTACGCCCGGGCCCAGGGGGTCCTGCCGGTCGTGCTGGCCGGCAACAACCTCAACCACACGCAGCCACTGCCCATGACGAGCATCCTCCACCCACCCGCCTACAGCCCCGCGGCGCTCGTGGTCGGCGGCATGTGGAACGATGCGCGGGCCGTGGCCGGTCTGGCCGAACAAACCCGCATGCCCTACGCGCCCCAGAGCGCCATGGAACCCGAGGTGACGGCGGCTTACTTCGTGGAAGGCCCTGCTCTTGGTTGTGCATCCTGCTACGTTTGGTTGCGTGGCACCAGCTTTGGCACGCCGCTGGTGGCGGGCATGGCCGCCAGCCTGCTCCAGGCAAGCCGCGACGCTGGCCAACCGGACCCGGGCCCCGATCGTCTTGAACACATCCTGAAGTGGGCTGCGGTTGATGCACCCTGGTATCCGCCGAGCCTGGAGGGTTACGGCTATCTCGGGGAACCTGAAGTTGACTTGGCGCGCCGGCACTTGCTGGCGGGGACCACTCCCAACGGGTGCAGCGCCGCAAAGCTGGCGTCGGCCGTATGGGTCGAAACCGTCCAGGGCGTTGGCCGCCGTTTGTGGGTGGGGCAACCTGCGGATCCAATCCAGATGTACACATGGTGCCAGGAGCGCCACGGCGTCGTCGCGTGAACGGCTGAACCGGATGCGGGGGAGGTGGGGGCGCTCGGCGCGCCCTGCGGCCCCGTTAAGGACGTGGTGTGAATGGCGAGGCATGCAAGGGGCCCGTGTGCGCGCCACGGTGGCGATGCTGGTTGCCATCCTCCTGTGGAATGCCCTTCCGGTGCCTGCCGCCGACGGGCTTGGGCTTGAGCCGGTGGTCGTGGCGGTACTCGATTCAGGTGTTTATTCCCAACACGAGGCGTTTGATTCGGATCAGTTGGTCGCCTGGTACGACTTCTCCATGGACGGCGGGCCGGACGAGCCACAGGTCACGTGGGACCCGCGAGTGGAGCCGTACGACGACGGCTGGCACGGAACGGCGGTGGCGTCAATGGTGGCGGGGGCGGGGTCGCAGCAAACTGCCAGCCATGCCCCGGGTGCCAAGCTTGCCATCGGCAAGGTTTCCAGCAGCGGTGGCACGTCGGCCAATGATCTGGCCCGGGGCATCCGGTGGGCAACGGATATCGTGGGGGCCGACGTGATCACCATCAGCATCTGGTGGGATACCACCATCTGGCCGGGCCACCCGGCCACGGATGCCATCGAATATGCCCGCTCCCAGGGAGTCCTAGTTACGGTCCTGGCGGGAAACAATGAGGGGCCCAGTTGGCTCAATCCGCCCGCCACCAGCCCGCACGCGCTTGTCGTCGGCGGCGCGTGGGCTCCGCCAGCGCGCTTCTATGGGTTGCTCACGCTGCCCGAAGGCACGCCAAGTACGCCCTGGAGTGCGATGGAGCCGGAGGTAACGGCTTCCTTCTATGCCTGGACCGCGCACTCGGATTGCCCGTCATGCTACGTATGGTCGGGCGGCACCAGTTTCAGTACGCCTCTGGTGGCCGGGATGGCGGCCGGATTGGTGCTGGCCGCCCGCCAGGCAGGACTGCCGGACCCGGGGCCGGACCGGTTGGAGGAACTGCTCAAGTGGGCGGCGTTCGACTCCGTGCTCTACCCGCCGAGCAACGAGGGCTACGGGTATCTGGCCGATCGCGAGTTCGACGCTGCCCGCGACCACCTGTTGGCCGGCACGCGGCCCAATGCGGACAACCCGATCAAGCAGGCATCCGCTCTATGGGTCGAGACCCCCCAGGCGGCGGGGCGCCAGGCGCTTAGTGGAGGCTCCTTTGGAGAAGTGCGCGTCGACCCGTGCTGCGCGGCGGATGTCCACGCCCCAGGCCTGCCGCCGATTGGATTCTCACCCTGATTGCGCCGGCTCACGGCCGGGCGGGGGGTCCCACCTGGACCAGGCGGGCGTCCAGATTGTCCAGCAGAAGGTGGAGGGAACCGTCCGAATCCAGCGACCCCGAAGCCAGATGCTGGCCTTGCAAATCGTTGACAACGTAAGGCCCCGGATGGCCTGCGATGTCAAGGGTTACCGCCACCTGGGCAGGCACACCCGCCCAATCTGCCTGCGCGTCGAAGTGGGCGATGATGATCTGGATGGCCCCGCCTGGCTGGCGCGCGGCGACGGCCGCCACTCTCGTGTCATCCATCTCGACGGGCAGAAGCTGATCGCCCAGGCCCAGCAGCCCCCGCATGGCGTACCAGGCGGGTCGCGCTGCACCCGCTTCGGAGAACAGGCCCCAGGGGTCCCGTTCGGTGCTGAAATGGTGTGCCCGATCCAGGGGTGCGTCGAGGAAGTCTGCGACGGCGGAAATGACGAACGCGGCGCCGAAGTCGCCCTTCATGCGCTCGGAGTCGCCGGCGTTGGCGTTCCATTCGGTTAGCCACACCTCTGCGTCCCTGTAGCCGGCGGCGTCGGCCCAGGCTCGAACGAGGGCGGCGCCGGTGCCAAAGGTCTCGGTCCGGTGGGTCGGATTCTCGGCTAGGCCCGTGCCTGGCAGGGGGCCCACCTCGCCAAAGAACGGGTAGTCGGCGTAGTGGTGGAAGCTGACGAAGTCAACCGGCAGATGGCGCTCAGCGGCGGCCGCCAAGAATGGCGGGATGAACGCCGGGTTGGCCGTCACGGTGCCGGGGCCGCCGACGCGCAGGTCAAGGGCCAGGTCGGCGGCGACAGCTTGCACCACCCGGGCCGTCACCTGGTACAGATCAACGTAGTCCGCCAAGGTGCCGCGCCAGAAGCCGGGGTGATCCGGTTCGTTCCACACCTCAAAGTGGGTCACGCCCCACACCGTGGCCGCGCGCTCCACGCCGGCCCGGGCCACAGCGGCCCAGGCATCCAGGTCGTTGGGTGGACAGTAGCGCGCCTCCAGGCCTTCTGCGGTTGGGCAACTGCTGAGCCACGCCGGCAGGAATCCCAGCGCGACCACCGGCCGGGCGCCGGTTGCCGCGATCTGGCCCAGCCTGAAGTCCATCTCCGACCAGTCGAAGCGGCCCGGCTCCGGGGCGGCCCGCTCGAAGTACGCCGGCACACGGCTCTCCGGGGGCTGCGCTGCGGCCAGAGCGTCGCGCACGCCGGGAGTCCATGCGTGCTGGTTCAGCCCCAACAGCAGCCGTGGGAAGGATTGGCCGGTACCCGAGGCATCCACGAGGACATGGACCTCCTGCGGCTCGTGCACGGGCAACGCACCCGCTGAAACCAGGAATACTGCCGCCAGGGCCCACGCCCGGGTCCAACCAACCATGCGGCGCCATCGCCACGTGGGACAAAGGCCTTGCCGGGGCCTGGGGCGCAGCGGCGGAGGGCATCGAGGCCACCCTGGCCGATGGTCCGAGGGGTCCCGGTTGGGCGTGGCATCGACAAGCGCTAAATCGAACCGCCCTCGTGGGAGACACCATGAAGCTGTTCCCGCTCCTGGCTACCCTGGTCTTCGTGGCCGTCCCGCTGTCCGGCTGCATGGACTTCCTGGGAAGCGACGCGGACGACTATGTTCCCCGAACCCACGAGATCACTCTGGAGGTCAAGGCGTCCACCAGTGACACGATCCCGCTCTACACCCTGAACGATGGGACGAGCCAGATGAACGTCGTGGCCATGGGCTTCACGTACCCGGACCAGGACGAGCTCAAGGTCCCCAACCCAGAGATTCGCCTCAAGGAGGGGGACACGCTGATCCTGCACGTGCTCAACAACAACCCCCTGGCCCACACCTTCCACCTGCACGGTGGAATCGTGCCCTGGGAGATGGATGGGGTTCCGTTCCTCAACCAGATGCCCATCATGCAGGGGGAAGAGTTCACGTACGTGTTCGAGAACATGAAGGCTGGATCCTACATGTACCACTGTCACGTGGACGCCGCCCACCACATCGACCTGGGCATGTACGGCGCCTTCATCGTCGAGGAACGGCAGCCGACGCACAAGTTCGACCGTGAATACGTCCTCATGCTGGACGAGTGGGACAACTGCCATGTGCACGGAAACCTGGATCCCGTCACCAACGCCGAGAACAACGCCGCCATCTTCGAGCGCGACGAATGCCTGGAGCGCTTCGTCCAGGACAACATTGGCCAGAACCAGGCTGGCAGCTCCATTTCGGGGCCCATATGTGCCCAGAATCCACCCGAGCCCATCTACACGGAACTCCAGTGCGGCAGCCACGGCGGCGCACCCCCCGGCACCACGCCCCGCGCCTGGTATCCCACCACGTTCCCAGTGTACGTGCCCGAGTACAACTCCTTCCTGATCAACGGGAAGTCGTTCCCGGACACGACGCCGCTGCCGGTGCGTGAGGGCGAATCCGTGAAGCTGCGCCTCATGAACATCGGCGAACAGCTTCACACCATGCACATCCACGGCCACAACATGCTGGTCACCCACCGCGACGGGTACGAATTGGACCACCCCTTCCGTGTGGACACCCTCGGCATCATGCCTGGGGAGCGCTACGACGTGATCATCAAGATGGACAACCCGGGCCTCTGGGCGTTCCACGACCATGTGGGACTCAACGTCATGAACGACCACATCGCCCCCGGCGGCATGTTCACCTGCGTTGCCTACCAGGGCTTCAAGGGCGTCGACGCCTTCGGCATGGACCGGGCCCTCGATTGCATTGAGGCGGCCATGGTGATCCACGGCGGCCACGGGCACTGAGCCGGGCGAAGGACGTGACCACAGCCCTTATCGCGGGCAACGGCCGTCGATCCAGCATGGCGGACCTGACTTGGGGTGACGTCGTCATCGTGGGCGGTGTTGCAGCCGTCGGCTTCACGCTCTTGTCGTTCTGGTTCAGCGGCCTCATGAACCGCAAGGACTGGACGTTCCAGGTGCGACGCAAGAAGCGCAACGCGCCCCGACCGGCCAAGAAGGCCTAGAAGTGGTTTCATTACCGATGAGCCACCGTCGACGGACCAGGCATGCCGCCCAGCGGCCGCCAAGCCCGGCGCCAGGTGCTTGGCGAGCCCGGCCCCGGCCCCGGCCCCGGCTTGTCGGACCACGCCCGCCGAAGTATCGACACGGTGCGCCCGGAGTTTTCCATGCCCCGCGTGCTCGCGGCGATAAGCGGGGACATCGAGCGGGTCATGGCTCCGATCGCGCCAAACGATGCCCGCCGCCGGGGCGTTCGCGAGGCCATGACGGGTCCTGGCTAGCCCTGGACGCGGGCGCAGTTCGCGCCCGGCAAAACGGCGGGACCCACGCCGGCTGTGAGGGCCTCAGGCCGCGTTTTCCGGAACAAGATCAGGAGAAGTCGGACAACTTCGCTTTGC
>JBFIJP010000216.1:0-7105 GCA_041600695.1 Thermoplasmatota archaeon
GCGGATGCGTGTTCGAACGAGGAGCCCAGATCGAGGATCCTGCGGGGGACCTCGGCCGAAGGCCGGGGTCGCCCAAATGATCGACCTGTTTGCAGGTCGGCAGCGATCTTCCAACTGATCTACTCGCCCACGGCGAAGCCATGAACCCGTTGCCGGGCCGGGGCGCCGCGAGACGGCCCTCTATCAAAAGGATTGCGAGGAGGTTCAGAGCGCGGCTCCGGCGACGAGGGCCCCGATGAGACGGTGATGGGCCATGCAGGAGCCCGGATCAGCGCCAGGCCATCCCGCGAACCGGGGCCGGCGCCGGGGCACCCCCGCACCCGCCCTGCCGTGCCAAGACGCGGCGCCCTGGCCGGGCTACTCGCTCCGACATCGGACTGGCGCCAAACTGAAAATGCCCAGGGCGGGCGCTGGCGACCCTAGGTGACCAGGGGCGCCCGGGGCGGCGTGACCTCGTGCGCACGCACCCAGCGGGGCCGCAGGCGCAGGAGGTAGATGTTGCCGGTGGGGTCCTGCAGGTACGTAAACCGCCCCTCGCGGCGGGGGGGCGACAGCAGCGCCTCCTGAACACGGGTTCCACCCACTTCCGGGCTCCAGTGAGCGCGTTGCCGGCGCGTCAGGCAGGACGCGCAGAGGTGGAGGAGTCCCTTGCGGGGTCGACTCGGGCCAATCTCCCGTAGCGTCAGCACCGGGTTGGTCGTACTACCGGCGGTGCCACAGGCCTTGCACGTCTCGGACATGATAGATCTCCCATTACCATTGACCCCCCGGGCGTCAAAGCGGTTGGGACACGGCCGCAAAGCCCCGGGAAGGCCAAAACACGCAACCACCCCGGGGAAATCTGACCAAAATGACCGACGGGTTGCCAGTGGGCCCGGTGGGTGGGACCCCCGGTCCAAGACTTCATGGTGACGGACGGTGACTGCCTTGCATGGCCCGCCCAGTTGTTCCGGCCCACATTGAGGCCGTTCCCGACACCTGCCCCAGGTGTGGCGGCAGGCGTCTTGGTAGCCCGCGGCCAGAGGATGTGGTGGTTGAACCTGTCGACCCCGACGAACCACGGGATCTGCCCGGGATGCTTGAATGCCGGTCCTGCGGCTGCATCATTGCGTGGGAGCCGTGAGGCCTAGGTACCAAACAGGCGCCGGGCCTCAACCAGATCCTCGGGGAAGTCAATCTCCATGGCACGCAGTTCCCCGATGTCCACGCAGCGCACCGGACGCTTGGTGAACGGCAGCATGTGCTCGACCGCCCGCTCGAAGTAGGCTTGGTCCTCAACGTAGTCCAGAGCCTGCTCCAACAAGTCCCGGTCCGCCGCCGCGAAGTGGTTCACGCCCACGGATTCGCCGTCGCCGTGCACCTGCTTCGACAGGGCCATGAGGCGCCCGTCGCGCAGGCGGTATTTGACCTCCTCCTCGCCGCACACCCGCGGATCGACGGCCAGACTGGTGAGAGCGGGGTCTGCCATGAGCATCTGTAGGATGCCATCGTCGAACACGACATCGCCATTGAGCGTTAGCACCGAACCCGGCCCCAGGGCTCGAAGCCCCACCAGCATCGACTTGGCGGTGTTGGTATCCATGTATTTGGGATTCTCAACAAACCGGATGCCCGGCCACGACGCGGCGACATGGTCGCGGACGCGCTGTGCCTGGAATCCCACCACGATCCAGATGTCCTCAACGCCGGCCTGCTGCAAGCGGCGAATCTGATGGTCCACGATGGCTCCCTCGCCCCAATCAATGAGGGCCTTCGGAGTATCATAGCCCAACCGGGATCCGAATCCGGCGGCGAGAATCAGGCCTGCTGGCACATGCCGCGCCACGCACGCCGGGTACTAAGCCGCCGCGCAATGCCGCGTCCCGACTACCCGATGGTGAAAGTCTCGCCCCGGTTGGGCATGTGGACCGTCGCAAAGTCGGACAGTTCCGGCTCCAAGGCTTCCCGGTTGTCACCGTGGAACAACACGATATCCTTCGCCTTGGTGCGGCGGGCGAAGTCCACCAGGTCCGCGTGGCCGGCGTGGGCGCTGAAGTCGAAGTGACGCACCTCACAGGCCACGGGCCGGATGTTGCGGCCAGGGTCGCGGGGATCGAAGTCCAGCTTGCCCTCATCCTTGAGCATGCGGCCATTGGTCCCCTTGACCTGATACCCGGTCAGAGCGACGCCGCTGCGCTTGTCGTTGCGCAACTTGTCCAGATAATACAGGATGGGGCCGCCTTCCAGCATGCCACTGGTGGTAATGATTACATCCGCGTCGTGCAGCGCCTTGGCACGGTTGCGGTGCCCACGAACGTACTTGACTTGGCTGAGCGCCCGCTCGTACCGCTTGGAATCGGCGAGGTAAGTCGGGTGCTGCGAGTAGACACGGCTCACCGTTCGCCCCAATCCGTCCATCCACACATCAAAGCCCTGGTCAGCCAACACCATCGCCAGCTCCTGGGCACGGCCGATGGCAAAGGCGCCCGCGATGGTGGTTCCACCGCGGTGGGCAACATCGTCCACGAAGGCAACGAACTCCCGCTCCGTGTCGAGACGATCCGGGTGCTCGCGTCCCGCGTAAGTCGTCTCCATGCACAGGACATCGGTGCGGACCGGCTTGGCCCCCTTCACCAGACGCTGGTCGTGGGTGTACAAGTCGCCGGTGAAGATCATGCGGCTGCTGTCACCGCGCAATTCAACCTGGGCCGCGCCGGGAATGTGGCCTGCCGAGTGGAAGCGCGTCTCCATCGTCCCCACATGGCGGGGCCTGCGGAAATCCATGAAATCATAGCGCCGCCCCAACTCCTCAATGTCCTTGTCCCCGTACGGTTCCGGGAACCCGTCCATGCGGGCAATCTTGAGCGAATCGCGGTGCATGAGGGCCGACACCTCCGCCGTCGGAGGCGTGGTCATCACGCTGGCATCCGTATGGGCTGCCAGCCACGGCACCATGCCAGAATGGTCCAGGTGAGCATGGGTCAGAAACGCCTGGTCGATGGCCGGCGCTTCCAACGGATACAGGGGCGGCTTGTCGGGCGCAATCCCATAGTCGAAGAGGAACGTCTGACCGTGCGTCTCCACGACGAAGCCCAGCCTCCCAATGTCCTCGGCGGCTCCCAGGAAACGGCAACGGTACGTCAACGGCGGGCCCTACCTGTCCAGGTACAAGACCTCACCGCTGACGCCGCCGCAGGACGGCGGCCGAAACGGCCAGCAGGGCCAAGAGCAAAACCGGAGCCAATCCGGGCGCATCCTGGTCCCCATCACCATCGGTTTCGCTCACCGTTTTCGTGAAATCGGTGGTGCGTGCCAGGGGATCCCAGCAGTACTCGGTCTCGTCCACGGTGAACACAAAGACGGAGCCCTGACAGTAGTCGTTGAACCGCTCCGCAATGGCGAGCTCAATGGATTCGCTCGCCTTGGCCAGGTTGACAGCCGAGGCAGGCGTTCCGACATCGTTGACGCGGATGTGGTACGTGGCGTCCGCCGTAATCACCCGGCCAAGGAACACCTCAAAGGGGACCTCCTTGGCCTGGTTGGCGGTTTCTGCCTCGGTAATCCAACTGGGCACGGCAACGGTGGCCTTCATGACGTGACGACCCGGCGCGAAGACAGAGCCCTGAACGATGCTCTTCGACCCACCTTTGTCCAACTCGATGCGCTGGGTGGCCTCGAAGTTCGGCCCCGCGAACATGATGTCCGCCGGGATGGTGGTCTTGCCTCCAACCTGACGGGCCGTAGCCCGGAAGGCGGCGAGATCGCCAGCCAACAGGGGCGTTGTGCTGGTGCGCTCAACCTTGTCCATCATGGTATCCACTTCCAGCCGCTGGAAGTCAAGTTGGAGCACCTTGGAGGCCCGATTGCCCACCTCGTCGACGACCTCTACGAGCAAAGGCAGCCGGCCGGTTACGTTGGCCGATCGATCCAGCACGTACACCGATGCGGTCCCCGAGCCCGTGAGCACTGTGTCTGTGCCATTGAACCGGACCCGCGCAGTGAAGGCTGATTGTTCAACCACATCGACCTGGACATCAAACGGCAAGCCCTGGAACAGCTCGTTCGGGACGGTCACCGTGAAGACGGGATCGAGCGTGTCAACAATCAGCGGAACCACGATCTTTGCGACGACTGCCGCATCGGGGTCTGACGAGGGTCGGGCCCGATCATAGGCACGAATGGCCAACTGCTGGGCACCCTGCAAGGAAAGAATTCCAACATCAATGGTGTACGGGAATTGAAGGGCAAATTCCGGGCTCTTCGAATTCCCCTGACTCACTTGATACGTCAGTTTCTGGAGCTGGGGCCACGTCTTGTTGGATGTCAGGGTCAGATCCAGCCGATCGCCACGCCCCATTTTCTTCACCGGAGAGACCGTAATCTGGCCTTCGCTGCCCCGCAGCCACACGGAAACTGGATCTGGCATCCGGGCCTCATCAACCTTGACATCGATGGGAATTGGTGGATCGAGGGCCTCAACAAAGAGCGGACCGAAATCCCTCCATGCGCGAACCTCCAGGCTCCAGTTGCCAACCGTGAACGAAGCGTGGTTGACGGGCAGAATGGCCGTGAAGCGCTTGGCCACCGGATCGTTGCTGAATTGCAAGTGGATGGGTGCCCGACCGGGATGGGAAATCTTGGCCGAAACAATGAACGTATCACTTTCATCGTAGCGTCCCGGATCCCGTGCGTTCAGGAAATCGGATACGCCTTGGTGGTCGATCGTGATGACGACGTTCTTGTCCATGTCCGAGATCAAATCGATCAGCGTGCGCTCCTGGGGCGTTCCCCCAGGAGCAACGACATTGACCTTGATGAAATCCCGGACGCTCTCGGGCGGACCTGTGTCACCCCCGTCGCCGCCGTCGCCACCATCTCCGCCGTCGCCGCCATCGCCACCGCCCCGGTCCACGCGTTCAACCCAGACGGTCAGGTCGTCCACGGTCCAACCGGGCAGCGGCGGCGCTTCAGGAGTGTTATCCGAGATGAAGAGAAACCGGATGTCCAATTCCTGACCCTGGAACAGCGCCAGCGTCTCCCCATCGTCGATGGTGATGGTTTCGAAGTTCGTGATGGCGCCATCCCATGTATCCAGCCGGGTCCACTGACTGTCGCCGTCGATGCGAACCTCGAAATGGAGCTGATCCAGCGTCGCGGTTGACTCACCCTTGACCGAGAGGGTGATTTTGCTCAGCGTTTCTCCTACCAGGTTGAGCGGTTCGGCCTTCTCCAACTGGGCCATGGCGAGTACATTGTATCCCGGCTGGGTCGGTCCCGATCCTGCGGACCGAATGATATTCTGGCAGGCCTGCGAGCCTCCCACGCCGCCGGTGGCGGACGTGCCCCAGCCGGTAGCCCCGGGGGCAAACGTGGCCGCCGGCGGGGCGCGGACCACCCAATCCTGGTGGAAGCAGCCCTCCGGCTTGTCCCAGCCCTCCTCGTAGAAGATCTCTTCGATAAGTCCGCCCGTCTGGGCGTGTGTTGGGGGCGTGATCATGACGGCCGCGGCCACCATCAGCACGGCAACTGCGGGAGCCGACAGGCGCTGCATGCGCCTCACCTCCGGGTCACCGCCAGGAGTACGACGAAGAGTACCGTGACCACGAGGAAGAGGGCAGACACGTACCAGTATTCGCGCAAGCTCTGCACGAATTGGCCCTGGGTGTCAATCTTGCCGCTCTCCCCGGAGACGGGATCGTAATAGCTCTCGATGCGCCCGTCACCGTCGATGTCGTAGGTCCAGTCCTCTTTGCCGTCGCGGTTGACATCCTTCAGCGTGATGGGAATGCACCTTCCGTCGGCGCCGACTCCCTTGCGAATGAAGCAGTTGGGGCCGCGTCCTTCGTAGGTGAACACCTCATCGAGCGTGCCGTCGCCGTCAACGTCAGCCAGCAGAAGGCTGGCCAGGCGTCCGGCGCTGGCGAAGAGCACGGGCTCATTGTTGTCAACCCTCTCGTTACCGTTGAGGTCCACCACGTAGTCCATGATGTTGTCGCCGTTGATGTCCTTGGGAATCAGTTTTCCAAACTTGCCAGTGGTGAGGTCGAAGAAGACATCTAGTGTGCCAACGGCGAAGTCGTAGACGCCGTTGGCGTTGAGGCCGTCGCCGTCCGTATCCAGGAAATAGTCCAGGATGCCGTCGCCGGTGACGTCCTTGGGTAGACTCAGCACCTTGTTGGCCAGTGTGGCGCGGGCCATGTCCTGGAAGACCGTCCGGTTGGAGTCCCAGTAGCGGTCAGGAAGCTGGTCGCCGGCGGTGTCAAGGAACAGATCGATGGCGCCGTCATCGCTGGCATCGGTGAGGTAGACCAGGCGTTTGCTCGTTACGTTGTTGGACGTCACATCCACCATCTTGGCTGCCCGAGCCTCGGTGGTCAAGAACCGCGCCAGCGGGGGCTCGCCCCCGCCGCTGCACGACAGGCAGACGGTCTTGACGCCCGTTGTGCTAGAGGACTCGGCGAACGCCTCCCTGCCGTCACGGCTGTCCCGGTTGGCGTCCACCGCGTACTCGGGGAAGCCGTCGCGATCCACATCGCGCTCGGCGTACGGAAGCAGCACCGTTCGGGTGGTATGGGTGGCGGAGAA
This sequence comes from Thermoplasmatota archaeon, assembly GCA_041600695.1. Classification (GTDB taxonomy): domain Archaea; phylum Thermoplasmatota; class E2; order JACPAO01; family JAHFTW01; genus JBFJVP01. The sequence goes on from JBFIJP010000216.1 coordinate 6,565, forward strand.
GTCCTTGAGGACATCAAGCGTCGAGGAAGCCACCACATCGACTGGAACGGAAGCGCGTTGACGAATGTCGGGGGGCAACTGGAAGTTCAGACGGGTTTCGCGGACCTCGCCGGGCAGCAGTTCAGCGAACTGGGCCGTGGTAAAGCTGGCGTCGATCTGGTCGTTGTAAGTGCCGCCGTTGCTCGTCAGGACAAGACTCTTGAGCGTCAGGGTTCCGTTGTTCTTGAGCAAGAGCGTGTGGCCCGGCTTGGATTCCGGCGCCGCATAAACGGGGTTGGTCACCGAACTGATGACCAGTTCAAGCCGGCCCACCTCGACACGAATGGGTGCGCTTGCGCCCCGTGTGTTATCGCCTAAACTGTTGGCAAAGGCCACCAATTCAAGGAATTGGCCCGCAGGTGCGGTCGCTGGCGCATTCACGGTAAGGGTGACATCGCGCGACTCCAGCGGCTGGAGCGGAATGGACGTCGGCGAGAACGTGGCACTCCAACCATTGGGCAAGCCCACGACCCCCGTCATCTCAATGGTATCCTGGGACAAC
>JBFIJP010000217.1:0-7105 GCA_041600695.1 Thermoplasmatota archaeon
CGATGACTCCGAGCAAGCCCAGGCTCATCAGGTCAAGGGTGAGGACGCGGTCGAGCATGGTGGGTCCTCGCAGCAGTTGACCGAGGGCAAGGGCGACGCCGATGAGCAGGATGATTTGCGCGGCGGCGAGCACTAGTACCATACCTCCTGGATTTGTCGGGCGTAGCGTTCCACTTCTCGTCGGACGTTGTCCGGGTCGTCGCCGAAGTAGGCGTGGATGCGCATCGCCCGGGTGCTTGGGATGTAGTCGATGGGCATGGTGCCAGGGTTCATGGCGACCAGGCAAACCAGCAGCAGGACGCCGGGCGGCGTGAGGCCTTCATCGATGTGGACCTGGATGATGACGGGTTGGGCGACCCGTCGTGGGGAGAGGACATCGAGGGCGACCATGGCGGTGGAGCGGAGGACCTCCCAGAGGTAGGCGAGGAGGAAGCGGATGGCGCGCCAGATGCGGCGGCCGTAGGCGATGGGGCGGTCGTCCACGATCAGGATGGCTGCGGCGCCGAGCACGAAGCCGACCAGGAAGTCGATGGGGCCGAAGCGGCCTGTGAAGGCCATCCAGGCGACGGCGATGAGCAGGTTGGCGAGGAATCTCATGGGGCACCTGCCAGGAGGGCGCCTGCGCCGTAGGCGATGCGCAGGAGGGGGTCGGGAAGGAGGCCTGCCACGAGTACGGCTGCGCCCAGCACTGCGGCGGGAATCCATGCCAGCGGCGGCACGTGTTCCGGCATTGGGTGGGGCGCCGGCTTCCAGAACGCTTCGCTCCAGATCTTCATCATGGAAAGGAGGGTCATGACTCCGGTGAGCAGTGCGCCGGCCAAGAGCACCCAGGCCCCGCTTTCGACGGTGGCGCCAACGATGCTCCACTTGGCCCAGAAGCCCGTGGAGGGGGGCAATCCGACCAGTGCGAGGGCGGGCACCAGGAAGAGGACCGCGACAAACGGGGACCAGGCACCGCCGAGCCCGTCGAGTCGGTCGGTGCCGAAGCGGCCCCGCAGGATGCCGGCGACATGGAACAGGGCCGTCTTGGCGAGCATGTTGTTGACCAGAAACAGGGCGGCTGAGGCGTAGGCGAGGGGGGTGCCGATGCCGATGGCGAAGACGGCGTAGCCCATCTGGCTGATGATGTGGAAGCTGAGGACGCGGCGCACCGTGGATTGTCCGTAGGCGGCCAGGACGGCGAGGACCATGCTGATGGCGCCGATCCAGACCAGTGCACCGCCCCACGGCGACCCAAGCAAGGGCAGCACCCGCAGGAGGGCGTAGACGCCGACCTTTCCCAGCAGTGCGGCGTAGAGGGCGCTGACGGAGGCGGGCGTGACGCTGTACGTGGCGGGTAGCCAGGTGTGCATGGGAAACATGGCCGCTTTGAGCAGGAACCCGGTGGCCAGCAGGGCGGAGGAGGCGAGCACGGAGTCGGACGGCAGCGTGGGGGCCACTTCTGCCAGGTGGGCATAGCTGAGGGTCCCCGCCACGCCGTACAGCATGGCGATGCCCAGCAGGAACATCATCGATCCGATGAAGTTGGGAAGCATGTAGCGCAGGGCGCCTTCGATCTCGGTGCGGCTGCGCCCTAGCGCCATGAGGCCGAAGCTGGCGGCGAGCATGACTTCGAACCACACGTAGAGGTTGAACAGGTCCGCGGTGGCCAGCGCCCCCTGGACGCCCCCGACGATGACTAGAAGGAAGGCCATGTGGCCGCTTCGGCGCCGCTCGGCGGGAATGTCGCCAAGGCCCTGTAGGGCGCAGGTGAGGGAGACGAGGGCTGCGACGGCGGCCAGGAGTGCCGAGAGTCCATCGAGGTGCAGTCCGATGCCGATGGGTGGCGCCCACCCGCCCATGGCGGCGTCCATGGGGCCATGCCTTGAGACGCTCACAAGGTTCCACGCGGCGAGCGCCACGACGGAGGAAAGCGTGGCCACCACGACGGTTGCTTCCGCGCGGGGGCGGGTGCGAAGGGCGGCCGCCAGCGCTGCGGCGCCCAGGGGCAACAGGATGGGCAGCGCGAGGGTCATGGATGCGCGCCCTCCGGGCCTTGCGGGCTCTCCGGACCCTCTGGGCCGTCGGCGTCATCGGTACCCTGCCAACCGTCGGTGTCCATGGTCCCCTGGTGTCGGTGCGCCTTGACGCCGAGGGACAACAGCAGCGCCGTGAGGCCAAACGAGATGACGATCGCGGTGAGCACCAGTGCCTGCGCCAAGGGGTCGGCGTGGTCGCCCGAGCGGGCCAGCAGGGGTGGATCGCGGCCCCGGATGCCGCTGCCGGCGACGATGGCGAGGTTGATGCCGTTGGTCAGAAGGCCGAGCCCGATGGCGACGCGCACCAGGTCCCGTTGAAGGATCAGGTAGACCCCGGCGCCGAGAACAACGCCGATGGCCAGGGGCAGGATCGTGCTCATGGCTCCTCCAGGCTGACCAGGATGGCCGAGGCGCTGCCGGCGACCAGGAGCGCGATGCCGGTGTCAAACAGAACCGGGGTTCCCATCTTGTAGCCGAGGAAGGTGCCGGGGAGCCAGAGCGCATGCAGGAAAGCTCCCTTGAACCACCCGAGCGCGCCGGCCGTCAGGCCAATGGCGAAACCTGCCAGGATCAGGCGCCGCGGGCGACGCACCAGCGCTGGCACCTCGTGGCGCCCGTGAGCCAGGGCGACCAGTTCGATGGCGGCCGCCGTGACGAGTCCGGCAACGAATCCGCCGCCGGGTTGATCGTGGCCCCGCAGCAGAAGGAAGACCGCGTAAACTAGGAGAAGGGACGCCACGGGCACGGCGGCAGTTTGTAGGGGTCGGCTCACGGGGCCCTCCGCAGGATGGCGTAGGTGGCCAGCGCAGCCGTGGCCAGGACCATGGCCTCTCCAAACGTGTCGAGGGCGCGGAAGTCCACGAGGATGACGTTGACGGCGTTCTCGCCCTTGCCCTCGGGAACGCTGATTTCCAGGATGTCGCCACCCACGTCGGCGGCCGGGGGGCCGTCGGGAAGCACCAGCAGGGGCAGGGCGACGGCGGCGCCGAAGAGGGCCGCGATGGCTAGGCGCGTCGCCGGGTGCATGGTCCTTGGGCGTTGCCGGCGCAATTCGGGCCGCACCCTGGCCAAGACGGCCAGCAGGAGCAGGACGGCGAGGGTCTCGTAGAGGAGTTGGGTTACTGCCAGGTCGGGGGCGCCCACCAGGATGAAGAACAGGGCGGTGGCAAAGCCGCTGGCGCCCAACAGGATGGCGGCAAGCAGGCGGTCCTTCACGGCGGCGCAGGCAAACGCGCTGGCAACAAGCAATCCCAGCACCATGAGTTCGACACCGCCGAGGATGGTGAACGGGCCCGCGACGGGCGGGCGCACCCACAGGATCGCCAGCGTAGGCAGAATGGCCGCGAAGGCTGCCTGCCAAACGAGGCTGGGCCGCTGCATCCAGTGGCCGATGGAGGCTCCTCCGCGCTTGCCGGCATCCAGGAATCGACTGAGCAGAACCACGCCCGGCGGGAGGTCTGCCAGGCGGGCACCGATGTGGAGCACCGGCAGCAGGGCTGCCCCGATGGCGTAGGCCACCAGGGTGCCCAGCAGGGCGGGCTCGAAGCCGTGCCACAGCGCCAACTGCTTGGGGCTGCCGGAGGCATCCAGAATCCACGCCTGGGCGGGCTGGACGAAGACGCCGGCCACCAGGCCCGCGGCGCCCAGGACCAACGGCGGCACCCACATGGCAGCCGGCACCTCGTGGGCGTGGGGTTCGCCCCTGGACAGGACGCCCCGCAACATGACCAGGGCACAGCCCACCAGCACGCCGACGCCCAGTACCGACGCACCGAAGACGACCGGGTAATCGGCGACTGCCGCCAGCCACACTTCCTTGGCAATGAAAGCCAGCAGGGGCGGCACGCCAATGATGCCGGCCGCTCCCAACACCACGGCCGCCGTGGTCCACGGCATCGTCTTGCGCACACCGATGCGACCCACATCGCGCGTGCCGGTTCCGTGCTCGATGCTGCCCGCCGCCAAAAACAGGCAAGCCTTGTACAACGCATGGGCCAGAAGCAGCAGCCAGGCCGCCTGGTACGCCTTGGTGCCCCCGACGCCCATGAGAAGCACCATTGCCCCCAGCGAAGCCACCGTCGTGCCGGCCAGCATGGCCTTCAGGTCCCGCTGCACCAGGGCCAGAACCGAACCCAACAGGAGCGTCACGACGCCGACCACGACGAGCAGCGGCCAGTACGGATGCCCCGAGAACGGCGCATGGAGGCGACCCAGCAGAAACACGCCGGCCTTCACCAGGGTTGCCGAGTGGAGGTACGCGCTGACAAACGCCGGCGCCTTCATGGCGCCGGGCAGCCACGACTGAAACGGCACCTGCGCCGACTTGGTCAAGCCCGCTACCAGCAGGAGCCCAAGACCGACATCCACCAGCGGGCCCCGGGGCGTCCCCATTTGCGCCCAAGAGGCCGTCCCAGTGGCAGCGTGCAGAGCCACGGCACCGCCCAGAAAAGCCGCGCCGCCGGCTCCCGTGATGAACAAGGCGACCTGGGCCGCCTTGCGTGCGCCCGGGTCCGAGTTCTTCCATCCAATGAGAAGATACGACGCGATGCTGGTCAATTCCCACGCGGCAAACGTCGTGTACAAATCGCCGGCCAGAACGAGGGCGGCCATGGCGCCCTCAAAAAACAACAACAGGCCGACGGCCCGACCGTGGCCTTCCTCCAGGTACCGCGCCGCGTACGCCTGCACCGCCGCCCCGACGCCCAGCACCAGCACCAGCATGGCATGGGCCATGCCGTCGGCGACAAACGACGCCTCGATGGACACCGAGGGCGCCCACGCCCAGGCAACCTCTGCCCCCGGGCCCGCAACGAGCCAGGCAGCCGCCAGCGCCGCCGACGCCGCTGCTGCCACAAACGCAACCCGGTGCCCCAGCGACCGCGCCGCCCAGGCCGCCAGCGGAGCGCCAGCCAGGAGTGTCACCAGCGTCCATTCGATCATCATGGGTCGCGGGGCAATGGCCCAGGTCCCACAAGGGCCCCGGCGGGCACAAGGGTGCTGGAAGGGGCTGGGTTCACCGAGCCTTTGATCCTGGTAAGATCGCTCGCCACCCCCCCATTGACGCCCTGCGGTCCAAGAGCCAGCCAGACCGGGCCTCGTCTCGGTGATGCCCCAAGGCGTCCGGGCCGGCTCGCCTGGCCGCGCACGGCCGCGCCGGCGGTAGGAAATCACTATCGCCCACCGTCCGAATCGGATGCAGTGAAACTGTGGCTGGCGCTTCTTCTGGTCGCAAGTCCCGCGATGGCGTGGAGCCAAACCGATGGCGATGCGCACCGCTCAGGCACGCTTGGTCTGGCGGACGGCCCGCTTGACGTGGTGGCGGTCGTTGATTTGTATGCGCCGTGCGAAGAAGAGGCATTGGCCATTACGAGTGGGCTGTTTTTCTCCGTTGGCGAGCATGGTTTCGTGACGGTGACGGCACCCATGGACGAGTCGTGTCTGCCGTTGTCTGGTTCGTGCGACATGCTCTACGTCGAGGACTGGAGGGCGCCCGACGTGCGCCGCGTGCCTCTGGCCGGGTGCGGAGGAGCCATGATCAACGGTGTCTTCGAATCGCAGGGGCGGTCGTTCCTTCTGCTGTCGTCCCACCTGAACGCCAGGGAGTCAGGCCTCACGGCGTACGACATGGACGGCGACGGCACTCCCACATGGCAGTTGTCTCTGGCCGACGTGGCCGCAGCCCCCGGCGATCCCCCGGCCGTGGACCGTGGCACCTACACGTGCTGGGACCCAGCCATCGACGACGCGAACGAACGCATCTTCGCGGCGTGCTACTACACCGCGCAAGGGCAGGACGCGTTTGCCAATGTGGTGATGGAGGTGGGTTTCGATGGCCGGTTGGCGTGGGCTAGGTCGCTGCCGCCCCTGACGGCGTACGCAGCACCCCACCAGGATGTGTTCGAGCCGGTTTCCCAGGCCCCCGTGCCGGGCGCCTACCTGGCCCCCGTGGCCGTGGCGCTGGGGGAGACCGGCCTGTTCATCTCGGGTTTCACGTACTGCCCAGACCCGCGCTGTGGCCTTCCAACGCCGGAAGCCGGCCACGACCCCGACGGCCACATCATACCCACGGAAGCGCGAGGCTTCCACGGCGTGCTGGCGTGGACCGACCTGGAAGGCCGGTTCCAGGGAGCCTACTCGCCGCTCACTGAGACAGCGCGATCCGATCCCCTGGCAACCGAGGAGGGCATGTTCGCACGGGCACCCCTGGCGCTGGGAGACACCGGATTCGCCGCCCTCGGCGGACGCCTCATCCACGCCCGCATCAACAGCGCCGCCCACGACGCCGAACCCGTCATGGGCCGCGGCGAGTCATCCTTCCAGGGAGCCCTCAGCGTGCCCAGCGCCGTCACCGACGGGCGATACGTGTTCGCGGCGGGGTATCAGGCGGTCTTCGCATTCCAGGGCACCACCGCGATCCCCGCCTGGGACGGCCACTCGCTCCAGGCCGGCGACGGCTGGTGGAAGCCCGTGATGGCCGTCGACCGCGCCCAGGGGCGCCTGCTGGCTGTGTTTCACCGGGGCATGGGCGACATCGGCGCCGTCGACGCCGGGGAGGTCTGGATGCAGGAAGGCGTCGCCTTGGTGGCCGACGCCGCTACGGGGCGAGCCATGCAACGCATCCCCGTTCCCCTGCAAGACACCATGCACACGCACCCCTACGTCATGCCCTTCGAGGGAGACCAAGGCATCCTGGACTGGGATGTCGGAGTCAAGATCGCCTCCCTGGGCGACGGCCATGTCCTGCTGTCCACGGGCATCGGCCGGTTCGTGGTGCTGGGCCCGGCCCCAACGCAGCGTTTGGGAGCACTCCATGTGGATGACGCCTACCCTACGCCCGGCCAGGAAGTCACCGTCACGCTGCAAGGCGCCAACATGCAGGATCTGCATGTGGCATGGGGCGACGGCTTCACCGAAGACGTTCCCCAAGATGCCGGCACTCTCCGCAAGACGTTCACGGCCCCCGGCCAGCACGTCATCGCCGTCACGGCGGCCTTCGACGACAACACAACCGAAACCCGCACCGCCACCATCCATGTCGGCGGCCAACCGCCACCGGACCTCAACCTGTTCCAGCGCGCCTTCGCGCC
>JBFIJP010000218.1:0-7091 GCA_041600695.1 Thermoplasmatota archaeon
CCCAGGCCCGCCTGGAGGACGTTTCCCATGATGGCCTCCTGGACCATTTCCCCGTCGACCCCGGCGCGAGCGAGCGCCTCGCGGATGGCGACCGCTCCCAGTTCGGTGGCGGACAGCGGCGAGAGGCCTCCCATCAGCTTGCCGATGGGCGTGCGGCACGCAGCCACGATAACAGGGTTCTGGGACATGTTTGGCTCCATGAAGAGGTTCTACAAAAGGAGGGAGGGGAAGTGGGCGAAAGCGAGGCACCCCTGCGGAAGCTGGGCCGAAATGAGCGGGGCTGGGGCGCCAAGCGCCCTGCGCCCGGTCAAAGCCGCGTTCTCGGCCGGCCTGGGCCTGGATCCCGCCAAGTCTCCTCAGCGCCTCCGTCGGCGCGCCGGTTGTGGAGGATGTGGGGTCTAGGATCTCGGGTTTGATGGTGTCTAGTCGCACACTCGCCAGGCGCCAAGGAACACCTGGATCCAGCAATTCCAGCAGTCGTAATCAAAAATCGGGCAAGGCAACTCAACGTTGGCCCCGCCCCGGCCAACTCCGAGTGGGTAGTGGATGCCAAGTGGGCCATCGTGGGCTTCACACCACTCCCGAAGTTCTTCCGGTTCGGTGTCGTCGCAGGTGTGGTCGGCGCTGGCAAACGGCGCCAGCGCGAGGGCGAGAATCAGGGCTGCGCAGGCGGCGCCCGCAGCTCGGGGTTTGTTCAGAGTCATGGTGCTCCTAGGGTCCGCAGTAGCGTTCGATGTGGAAGGTGTCAACAATCAATTGGCACAACGTGTACCAGGGATCTTGGGGAATTTGGACGCTCACGGCGCCGTCGGGTCGCAGGTCATACCAGGGGTCACCTGGGTGCGAGCCACACCATGGGTCGTAGTCGGGGCCAATTTCCTGGTCGCAAATATGGTCGGCTGTGCTGCCGGGCACCATCAGCACCAGGCTGGCGGCGATTGCAAGGTGAATCACGTTCATGGGTCATTCCTGCCCGCGGGCGATGGGTAGCAGGGGTGGCAGACCATAGGCGTTGGCCGGGGCGGCCCGGTTTCATCGAGTCGTAGGATGTGGGTGGCTGCCCGTGGACGCCCTGAGAATCTCTGCTGTTGCAGTATGGAAAATGAGTCCTGGAGAGAATTGGAAAAGCGTGGAGGGCGGCCGACCCCCGCTGAACAGGCCAAGGCCTGTTCTAGTTCCGCTAGTCGCAGACCCGCCAAGCGCCCAATTGAACCTGCAGCCAGCAATTCCAGCAGTCGTAATTGAAAATGGGGCAGGGCAAACCGACCTCCGCCTCGACATGGATGGCCGGGCCAATACCCAGCGGCCCCTCATGGGATTCGCACCACTCTCGCGCCTTCTCGGGCTCGGTTCCATCACAGGTATGATCGGCGGACACGGGCGCCGCAGCAAGAGTCACCAGGCTCGAAGCGAGCAGAATCATGGTTTTCATGGGTATCACTGGTCGCAGGATCGGTCGAGGCCCCACCAAACCACGAGCGGACAAATCACGCACTGGTCCAGGTCGCTCAGGTCACCGCACAACGTCGGGCGCGGCCCCCGGTTGAACACTTTTTCTTCCGCTGCGTGACTGGAACAAGCCTCCTCCACGGCGTCCCCCAATCCCGTGTCACAACTGTGATCGGCAGCAACCGTTCCCACGGCCAGGGGCATCATCACGAGCATCACAATCAGGTATCTCATCATGGCAATCACCTGCCTTTTCGGCGTGCGTTACGCCCCGGCAGGCCGCTTAACCATTGCCCGCTGCGGACGCCTTTCATCCATTCTGGCGGCGCGTCTACGCGGAAAACACGGGGAGCAGCGAGCCAACGGCGGTGCCCGCCCAATTGCGCAGCGCCGGCGTGCGGTGGGCCTCCAATCTAGCGGTCTCCGTAGGCGTCAGCCAGCCTGCAATCCCAGCCAGGTGTGCGGCGGCGGCCTCCACGATCTGGAGCCTGCCGCCGGAGGTATCCTTCACCGCGAACGCCTCGCCGGTCTCCCGGTTGAGGGCGACGTAAAGCCCGAGGGCGCCGACCTTGCCGACGACGCGGCCCCCCGTTGCGGCCGCGAGGTCGGTGCAGAAGCGGCCGGTGCCGGCCACCATGGGCGGGTGGGCAGCCATGGCGGCCAGGATGCGGGCTCCGGCGGGCTCGCCGGCCAGCCGCTGGATGCCGCGCGCGATGCGGTCGATGGGCATGTGGAACGTGGGCGCGCCGCAGCCGTCGATGGCCGTGTGAATCTCGTCGGTCGGGGTATCCGTGAGGCGCTCCAAATGGCCCAGGATGGCCTGCTGCACCGGGTGGTCGCGCTCCAGGTAGCCCGTCGTCGGCCAGCCGTTGTGGACGCAGGCGCACAGCATCGCGGCATGCTTGCCGGAGCAATTATTGTGGATCGAGGTCCAACCACCGGGGGGTTCCTTCTGCCCCTCGGCAAGCGGCGGGTGGCCAGCGCAGCCGAGGTCGGATTCGGCCAGCCCTGCGGCGGCGAGCATCCGCCCCGCCAATGCGACGTGGTCCGGCTCGCTGGAGTGGCTGCCACACGCGATGGCGATGGCCTCCTCCGGCAGGCGCAGGGCATCGACGGCGCCGGACTCGACGAACGCCAGCGCCTGGAACATCTTGGCTGAACTGCGCCAGTACGTCGCCGTGCCCGCGTCACCCCACGCGGCGCGCGGGGTGCCGTCGGCTGCCAGCACGACCGCGTGGCCCATGTGCAGCGCCTCAATGCGGTCGCCGCGCAACTCGTGAATCAGGGGAACGCCAGGCTCCACGGGCGCCGCGAGCCCCACTCCATTTAAGCGCGCTTGCCCCGCAGGACGCCGTCCTCCAGCACCACCGGCGGCTGCCCCAACTCGCCCCGCACCTGGTTCACGACCGCCACGTTGGTCTCCAGGTGACCCGTTAGGCGGGGGACGCGCACCGCACCGGCCCCGAGCGCCACCCACGGAACCCAGTGGTCGGCCAGGTGCTGGTCGACCGTGGCGCCTGCTTTCCAGTCCTCCACCAAGTCCAGCGCCGCGCGCCACCCAACCTCCTCCGCGCGCACCCCCCGAGCCCCGAGGCCGTCGGCCCCCAGCCGGTTGCCCCGATCGTCGTCCAGCCACAAGGTCACGGCACTGCCCAGGCTGTCCGCTTCCACGGCTTCGATGTCCATGCGGGGCCGCGGCAGCAGGTGCTTGGAAAGCAGGCGCTTCGCTCCGTCGGCCTGGCGCCCCGCCACACCCCGGTCGGCGAGTTCCGTGTGCGCGATGCTCAGGCCACCCATGCCGGTCGGCGGGCCGAACTCGACCCGGTCGTCCCCCAGCGCGTGCCGAACCGCGTCCCGCAGAGCGTCCCCCGGCCCGGGGCCGTCCACGAAAACCCGCACCAGCCCGCCGCCGCGGGGGTAGAACCCGCGCCGCTCAACCTCAAGCCCCACGCGCCCCACGCCGGCCATCCGGTGCAGCAGGACATGCTCGATCCAAGCCATCGTGGGACCCCAAGCCACGTCCGTTCCGCCCGTCAAGCGCAACTCGACCGGCCCCGGCGTCGCCAGCGCCACCGGCAAGAGTGTCTGAAGCACCAGCGGAATCGAACCCGCCGTACCCACGTCCAAGTCATACCGGCCCGGCCGCGGCGAACCCGGCTCGAACTCAAGCCTCAGACTACCCACCTCGCCCCCCACCACGCGGGCCCCAGTCATGTCGTGCAGCAACCGCAGGATACCCGCGTGCTGGGCCTTCAACCCCGGCTTCGGACGGCCCGCGCGGATGTTGTCGACCGTGATGGGAATTTGTTCAATGGTTGACAGGGCTAGCGCGGTTCGCACGATTTGCCCACCGCCCTCGCCGAGGGAGCCATCGATGTGGATGGGGTCCACGGCGCCTGCAAGACGGAGCCCCGTCTAACCCATGCGCTTGGCGTCAATACTCACAGAACAACTCGTCGCCCAGCAAATAGTAGCAATGGCAGTGGCTAAACTGGCACTGGTACCCCTCCTCAATGCAGACAACCTCGCGGAACTTGCAGAAATGCGGGTGCGCGTCCACGGATGTTTCTGCGGGCAAGACGGCGACGGTGCCCGCCACAAGGGCGACGGCCAAGGCGATGGATGCGAGTTTCATGGTATCACTGGCGCGGGGGAGCCGGTTGTTTAACCTGATGCGCAAAAAAAGATTTCGCCATCGATCTGCTGAAAAGAAATTGGGCCCGGCATTGGTTTGTTAGGGGGGGCCCGGCTCCATAGCCGGCGCAAAAAAATACCGGCCCCTGAAACGACGGTCGGCGAGGACCATTTTTTCAGGCGTTCGCACTTTTGTCGGCCGTGGAACCCATCACCATCGGTGCGGCCGTGGGCACGTGGCTGCTGTGGAACGCCGCATCGGGGCTCGTTGAGGAGGGCGCGGCCGGGTCGGTCAAGGCCGCGTTGGCGAAGGTCCGCAAGCGCGGCGAGTTGCCGCCTCACGCGCGGCTGACCGAAGCGTCGCTTCGAGCGTATCACGGCGCCATACAGGGGTTCTGCGAAGAGCGCTTTGCCAGCGCAGTTCTGCTGACGGCGGAGGAGCGGGTCTGGCTCCACAACCTGGGCGAATCCTCCGGGGCGCAGGTCCGCGCCTTGGATGACGGGCGCGGCGTCGGCGCGGTGACCCTTGCGGCGCCTGAGCCGTTCCCGATCGTGGAGTCATGGGACCAGCGGGGCCTGGAGGAGCAGTTGACCCGGCGTCTCGTGGATGCCGCCGCCGCCGATTGCCCTAGCAGGCCCCTGCGCGACGGGCTGGAGAAGACGTTGGCGCGGCGCATGATCGCCCACTTCGTCGCCCAGGCGGACCGGGACGCCGGGCTGGCGGGTCTGCTGCAAACCCACACATTGCTCACGCTCAGCGAGCAGGTTGCTGGTCTGCCCGCGCAGTTTGAGGCGCTGCGGGCGGAGGTGGCGGCCGCAACTGCGGTCGGCGCGGCCGACGGTGTCACGCTGGAGGCGGCGCTGGCGATGTGGGATCTGGAACGCCGGCACGCCGCGGTCGCGTCGCTCCTGGACATCCCGGAACCCGACGCTGTGGTGACGAACCTCGACGTGTCGCCCAACCAGCTCCTGCGTGCCCGCAATGAATTGATTTCCTTCAGCGGGCGGGACGCGGAGTTTGCCGACCTGGAAGGGTGGCGCACATCCGACAAGCCGTTTTCGTGGCGGGTCGTCACGGGGTCGGCAGGGCGGGGCAAGACCCGCCTGGCGCTGGAGGTGGCCAAGCAGGCACGGGAGGCCGGTTGGGACGCGGGATTCGTGGAGTCGACTAGGCTGGGGGACCTCGGGGCGGCGTCGGCCCACTGGACGCCCAAGCGCGGAACCCTCGTCGTCGTGGATTACGTCATGCAGGCGCGGGGCGACGTGTCGCGCCTGATGAAGGCGTGGTGCAGCCGCTCGGGGGGCGCGTGGGGCGCCTGCCGGGTGCGACTGCTCCTGTTGGAGCGCGACGGGCCCCTGGACAAGCGGGGCTGGGCGGAGCACTTGCTGGCCGGCTCGCAGAGCGCCACTCGCGCCCGGGGCGACGACGCTGGCGTGGAGCCGTTGCACCTCCAGCCACCTCGGGCGCAGGTGGAGGCCGTCGCCGTCTGGGCCAGGGAGGTGGCCGCGAAATGGGCCGAGCGGAAGGACTCCCGCGGCGTGAGCCTCGCCGATTTGCCGGCGGCAACCTGGACGCGGCTGGCCGAGATCAGCCAAGGCAAGCCGCTGTACGTCCAGATCGCCGCAATCCATGCCTGCAAGAACGAGGCCGCGGCGCTGACTCAACTGGCCCGGGATGAACTTCTGCTGGCGGCAGTGGCGTGGGAGCAGGATCACATTCACCACCACGTCAGCGTCGAGGGGGCCCAAACGACCGAGGACGAGGAGGCCACCCGCGTGCTCGCCTTGCGGGCCGCGGCCGCCGCGACCCTGTTGCGCCAGGTCGCCCCACGCGATCCCGCATTCCACGCTTGGCTGGAGGACGCCAGGGCCCGGGAGGGCGGCCTGGGTCTTGCCGCCAACCTCGTGACGCGCCGCCTTGAACCGCTTCTGGGCACCAACGACCTTGACGGAGTTCGTCGCTTGCGGCCAATCGAGCCCGACCTCGTGGGGTCCGCCTTCGCCGCCATCCATCTTTTCGGCTCGGCCCCGGCCCCTGCCGAGGCGCTGGCATCCCTGTGCAGGCTGGCGCCGCCGCAGTGCATCGCGAGGAGCATGATGATGGCCAGCGACTGCAACACTGCGGGGCTGGACACGAGCGTCGTCGCCTGGCTGGAACCCATGCTCCCCGGGGTGAGCGACCCTGAAGTGCTCGACAACCTGGAGGGACACTTGGGCGAGGAACGGACGTACTTGCTGAGCGAGAGCGTCCTCCTCTTGCGCTTCAACGTCGCGCGCTGCAAGCGCATCTTGGACCTGCTCGGAGAGGCGGACCCAGCCCGTCGGGCGAGGGCCGTCGGGACCTACGCAAGCGCGTTGAGCCGCGCCGGGCGGCGGAGGGAAGCCCTCGAACCCGCCCAGGAAGCCGTCAACCACTACCGCAGCCTCGCCGAGGCCAACCCCGACGCCTACCTCCCCAACCTCGCCATGAGCCTCAACAATTGGGCCAAATTCTTGAGTGAAGTCGGTCGGCGAGGGGAAGCCCTTGAACCCGCCCAGGAGGCCGTTAACCACTACCGCGCCCTCGCCGCGGCCAACCCCGACGCCTACCTCCCCAACCTCGCCACGAGCCTCAACAATTGGGCAAAATTCTTGAGTGAAGTGGGTCGGCGGGGGGAAGCCCTTGAACCCGCCCAGGAAGCCGTCAAGCACTACCGCGCCCTCGCCGAGGCCAACCCCGACGCCTACCTCCCCAACCTCGCCATGAGCCTCAACAATTGGGCCAATCGGTTGAGCGAACTGGGCCGGCGGGGGGAAGCCCTGGAACCCGCCCAGGAAGCCGTCAACATCGGCCGCAGCTTCGCCGAGGCCAACCCAGATGCCTACCTCCCATACCTCGCGGGGAGCCTCAACAATTGGGCCACTTTGTTGAGTGAAGTGGGTCGGCGGGGGGAAGCCCTGGAACCCGCCCAGGAAGCCGTCAAGCACTACCGCGCCCTCGCCGAGGCCAACCCCGACGCCTACCTCCC
>JBFIJP010000219.1:0-7081 GCA_041600695.1 Thermoplasmatota archaeon
CCTGGTCAATTCGAGGATCGGTACCTATGATGTTTTAAGATAGGCAGCCCAACAAGGCTCCTGCAGGGCGCCCCGCCCTGCTACAGGTGTTCCCATGACCCCCACGACTCCCGCCGGCGGCAAGTGGTGCCGCTCCCACCCGTTGGCCGCCTGTTTTGCGGCATTCGCGCACGTCCTGAAGGTGTTCAGGCCAAGGCGTGTTCGAGTGGTACCATACCCGCGATCGCCCTTCCGAGGCTCGATGCCCATGATGCGTCATACGCTCCTCCTTGCGGCCCTCGCCGCACCCATGCTCGCCGGCTGTGTCGAGGCCGAACAAGGGTACAACCACGACAACCAGGACCCCGTTGCCGTCCACTCCGGCGGTGGCAACTGGATTTTCCGCGAAACCACGCTGAACGTCGTGAGTTCCAGCCAGCCTGGGCCAGGGGGCATCCTGATCCACACTGCTGACTGGACCGACAACCAGAACTGCGTCTACGTACACGGCCTGCGGCTCGCCCATATCAGCGAGGTCTTCATGGAGGCGGAACCCGAGGTCGGCGATGTCGTCACGGGTGAATGGCTGGTTCGCGCGTCCATCGTGGGCCAACTGGATGACTACCGCGCCCGCGGGCCGCTGCCCGTGACGCTTGAAACGCCGATCTCGGGAGATGTCGCCGGAACGGGGGCCTACCTGGACGATCGCATCCTTCTGGAGGTCATTCCCGTGGCCGATGGTCCGGCCAGCGCCGATGGCACCCTGATTGCGGCAACCATTGGAATCAAGGCTGCCCGCACCGACTGGGTCGAATTCGAATTCCCTGAAACGTGCCCGGGTTAGGCCGGGCCCAATCCGTACGGCTATCCGTTCCGCAGCACTCCAAGACACCGTGCCCGAGACCCTGGTCCCCGACACCTCCGTCCTCGTGGACGGCCGCATCACGGAACTGGTAGCCTCGGGCGAGCACGAGGGCGCCAAGGTTCTCGTCCCGCTGGCTGCCCTGGCCGAACTTGAGGCCCAAGCCAATCGCGGCCACGAGACCGGTTTTGCCGGGTTGACCGAACTTCAGGAATTGCAGCGTCTGGCCCGTGAGGGCGCGATCACGGTGCAATTCGTGGGTGAGCGGCCCACAGCGGAGGAGATCACTGCCTCCGACGCGGGCGCCGTCGACGCCCGAATCCGCGACACGGCCATTGCACACGATGCCTTGTTCGTCACGTCGGATCGCGTGCAGGCCCATGCGGCGAGCGCCCAGGGTGTCCGGCACCTGTACCTTCGCCCCATTGTGGAGGAACCCGACCTGGAGAGTCTTCTCATCTGGCGGTTCTTCGACGACGAAACCATGTCGGTCCATCTCAAGGCGGACTGCCGGCCCATGGTAAAGCGGGGTACTCCGGGACACCTATCGTATCAGGCGGCCGGCGTGAAGGAGATGCGCCACACGGAAATCCGTGCCATCGCGCGTGAATGCGTGGAGTTCGCCAAGCGGGACTATAACTCGTTCCTTGAATTGCAGCGCCACGGATGCACCGTGGCTCAGTTGGGGCCCATGCGCATCACCATTGCCCAGCCCCCGTTTTCGGATGCACTGGAGATCACGGCGGTCCGGCCGGTCATCAAGCTGACCCTAGAAGACTACGACATCCCTCCCGAAATTCAGGAGCGTGTCGAGGGGCATAGTCGGGGCGTGTTCATCGCGGGGCCGCCGGGCAGCGGCAAGTCGACGTTTGCGGCAGCCTTGGCTGAGCACCTGCATGGCCTGGATCGCGTGGTCAAGACCATGGAGCAGCCTCGGGACCTCCAGGTGCCCAAGGAAATCACGCAGTATGGCGCGCTGGACCACGACATGGCATGGACCGGCGAGATTCTTCTGCTTGTGCGCCCGGATCATGTGGTGTACGATGAGGTTCGCACCACGGCCGATTTCAAGGTGTTCGCCGACATGCGTTTGGCTGGCGTCGGCTTGTTTGGAGTCACGCATGCCAACCGGCCCATTGATGCCGTGCAACGATTGATCGGCCGCGTCGACTTGGGCATGATCCCGCAGATTGTTGATACCGTGGTTTTCATCGATGCGGGGGAGATCAGCAGTATCCTGGAGTTGGATTTCACGGTCCGGACGCCGACGGGCATGATGCAGGATGATCTGGCGCGCCCAGTGGTGATCGTTAAGGACGTGTTGTCTGGCGCTGAGTTGTATGAGATCTACTCCTTCGGGGAGCAGATTGTCGTCATGCCTCTGGAGGAACTGGGGACGCGCCAGAGCGGCGGCGCGTCTGCGCTTGCGGAACGTGAACTGGTTCGGGCGCTGCGCCGTTACGTGCGGGGCTCCCTGGATGTCGAGGTGCGCGGCGGCTCCGCGCGCGTGTTTGTGGACGCGGATGAAGTGCCCCAGTTGATTGGCAAGGGTGGGCGAACCGTGCAGGGTCTGGAGCGTCGGCTTGGCATTCGGCTGGATGTCCAGGCCCGGGGGGATCGGCCCTCCCGGCGTGGGTCGCCCGGCCCGCCCGCCGCCGCGGGCCCGCGTGCTGTGGCGGGCGGAAGCCTGCAACCGCGCTTCAAGGCGACCTCACAGAATGTGTTCCTCATCCTGCCGGCGGCGGCTGGCGGGCGGCTCTTTGACATCGAGGTGGAGGGCGATGTGGTCACGCAAGGAACGGCGTCGATGCAGGGGAAGATCCGGTTCAAGACGGCCAGCGGGGAAGGCAAGGCGTTGATGCAGGCCCACAAGGCAGGCCTCGATATCCGTTGTACGCCTGCGGGCCCGGTTTGAAGCTGGCGGTTGCACGCTAATTCCCAGGGTAGCTGGGGCCTGATTGGCTCGGATGATCAGCGATGGCAACTTGATGGTTGCATCACTTCGAGGGCGGGATTGCCCGGTTTGGCACCACTTTGAGCGCGTTGGGTGGCGGGCCGGGCATGAACGAATTCGTTGCAATTTAGATGATTGAGAAACAGCCGTCGCATGTACCATAAAACGTAAAAGCGTGAGTTGGGCCTGGGGCAAAGGTGCTTTGGGCCATCGTAGGGTCTTCGACCCTTCTTGGCACACGCCCCCCTGCAACGCGGGTGGTTGGCGTGGAAACCATGGCGTCACCCGCGAATCTGGGCTTTTCGGCTCAAGATCGGCGGTTGGGTGAGTGTGGCAGCGGGACGTTGCGTCGTGGCCTTGCGCCACGAAAGCCTGTGGCTGGCGACTGCGCCGCCACGGCACGATCGATGGGTTCACGCGTTGGGTGGCTAGCGCGGCTAGGAGGTTGGTGGTCTTGGTTGAATCCCGCTACATGCTACTCGACCACATTGCGGCATGGCTAGGTGGATCGGGTGGCGAGGGGGCCGGCTTGGTTGGTTCGGCCCCCTCGTTTGACCCCCTGGAATTCTAGGCGGCACTTGCGGGGGCCCTGACCGCGACGGCCAGCTTGGCCTCGCCACCACCCGGGGCGGCCCCCGGCCCCAGCCGTGGCGAATCAGGGCGCCCGCCCCCGGCGCGTCGCCGGGAGGTTGGGGCGTTGGGCGCACGCCCAACCCGGTCGTCCGGCAGGCTGGACCGCCACCGGGACGGCTGCGTGTGGGCGCTGCCGTCCGTTTCGCGTGCGCACCTCAAAGGCCTGCCACCGGGCGGCTGTCTTGCCACTGCCAGCCCACAGGACGCCCTGGCGCTGCCCGCGTTTTGGAAGGCCTTCTACGAGCGCGTGAAGGCGCCGCCCAGGTCCTCGCTCGAGAAACCGGCGACCGCTTGTCCCGTGGTGGCGTAGCGGTACACGGCGGCCTTGTAGACGCCGGCGACGACGCTGAAGAGGGCCGCCACGAAGATGACCGAGAGCACGGTGAGGACGATGCCGATCATGGCACCGGTGGCTCCCAGTGCGCTGCCGAGCAGGTTGGTCAGGAGAACGCCGATGAGGACGACGACGACGCCCACAATCATGCCGACGAAGCCGACTCCGGCGTGGCCGACCACGGTTTCGCCCCAGGTCTTCTTGAACAGGCTCCCCGACTGCTTGACGGACTGGCCGATGGGGCGGTCCTCAAACAGAAGCACGGGGACCATGAAGAAGGTCGCCAGGTTCCAGGCGAGGCCGGCAAACGAGGCCATCATTTGGCCCACGAAGCCACTGCGCTCGCGAATGGCCTGCAGGATGACGTTGACGGTGGCCACGACGATGGACCACAGGAACAACTTGCCCTTCTTGGCCCAGGCGGCCTTCAGGGCGGACCCCAGCGTGGGGTCGCCGCCCGCGAGGCGCTCGCTGGCGCCGGCCACGACGGCTGCGTTGAAGAACAGGGCGACGAAGGCAAGCAGGATGTAGAGAAGGGCCACCAGCCCGAGGGCCCCCGCGTTGACTTCGCCTTCACCGGTGAAGATGGCGGGGAAGATCGCAAAGGCTACGCCGGCGACGCTGGCGAGTGCGGCGAGGCTGCCGAAGAAGGATAGGACCGGCATCCACAGCAGTTCCTTGTCCTGCTTGACGACGCCGAGGCTGGTTTTGAAGAGGCTCCACGAGTGGGCCAGGCGGTTCATGCGTTCGCAGTGACGGCCTGAGAAGATGAGGTTTGCCCCGGTGCAGGCGGAACAGCCGGGCTGTCTAGCCGAGATCGAAGGCCGCGATGATGGTGTCGTGGTCCGAGAACCTGTACATGCCGGCCGTGGTTTCCAGCGACTCGGGCCAGTCGGCGTTCGTGTGGCGCGGGCTGAATTCCCGAGGCGCTGCCGCCAGGCCAGTGGAGACGAGGATGTGGTCCAGGGCGCTGCTTTGGCCGCGGAAGATGTGGCTGTACTGCTGCATCTGGCCTTGCTCGTCAGAGGGCGCTCCTGGGAGGTCGTCCCACAGGTTGACGAGGCCGGCGGAAGCCAGGACATCCATCGTTTGGGTGCCGGGTCCGTCGTTGAAGTCGCCGAGTACGACCACGCGCGTGCCGCCAGCGGCGAGCCGTGCCTGCACGAGTTCGACCACATGGTGGGCTTCGGCGACGCGGAAGTCGGTGCAGTCGGGGTCGACGCAGTTGTCGCTGGAGAGCTTCGACTTGAAGTGGACGTTAAGCAGGTGCACGGTGTCGCCGGCGGCGGTCTGGATGACTGCCTCCAGTGGCGGCCGGTTGTGCAGGAAGTAAGGTGTCGCGCCGGTGCAGGTAACGGCGGAGTCGCCTGCGCGCCGCACGCCCCGGTAGGTGTCGCTGCAGCCCTGGTGGAGTTCCACGGATAGGAGCGAGGCCTGGTCGGTGCGCACCATGTAGCCGTTTTCGATGCCGCGGGGGTCCGCGCTGGAGCGCGAGTCGTGGTCGTATTCGACACCGCACAACGCCTTGACGTCGGCCGCCAGCCGAGCGAGCACGTCGTCGTTCTGGATTTCTTGCAGACCGATCACGTCGGGGGCGGCGAGGCCGTCGGGGTCGCAGATGGCGGCGGCCAGCTTGGGGCTCTTCTCGTCGGCGGTGCGCAGGAAGAAGTTCTCGGCGTTCATGGAGGCGACCGTCAGGGTTGGATGGTCGCCACGGGGGGGCGGGTTGGCGGCGGGGTCGTAACTGGAGTGGTCCCCGGCTACCAAGACGGGGCAGCCGCGGGCGGGGTCCAGGTGGAGCTTGTCGGCGCTGAAAGTGTAGGTGATAATGCCGCGCAGGCCGTCGCCGAGGAGGTCGTAGGCGAACTCGTCGAAGACCTGGGCGTCCGGCAGGCCGTCGGTGCCACAGCGGGCGGCGTCCACGGCGTCACCGTCGATCACGATGCGGCCGGCTTCGTGGCCGGTGATGCGTTCGGAGCTGGCGCCGCGTACGACGACCGCTTCGTTGAAGCGGTTGGTGGGGCCGACGACGGTGACGGCGTCGCTGATGACGCCGACCATGCCTTCGATCGTCTCGAAGTAGGCGTCGGGGTCGGCGGGCGGGTTGACCTCCACGGCGGGGGGCAGGCCGAGTCCGGCGCGCACGACTTCGATGGTGCAGCCGCTGTAGCAGGTCAGTTCGGTGAGGGTGCGTGGGCCGGGTGAGAAGAAGGGGCCGGCGTATTCGGTGACGCCGACGCCGTTGAGTTCGACCACGTCGCCGACGGTGACGTCGCGGGCGGTCCAGCCGGTGAACACGAAGACGCCGTCGCTGGTGG
This sequence comes from Thermoplasmatota archaeon, assembly GCA_041600695.1. Taxonomy (GTDB): domain Archaea; phylum Thermoplasmatota; class E2; order JACPAO01; family JAHFTW01; genus JBFJVP01. The sequence continues at coordinate 6,081 of JBFIJP010000219.1, forward strand.
CGGCGTTGCAGTCGGTTTCGTGCGCCTGGATGAAGAAGCCGCGCAGTTCGCTGGGGCCGCCGCTGCCGCGCTGGAAGTCGCCGGTGACGACGCCGCGTACGCCGTCGAGTGATTGCCCGTCGAACGGTGATTCGGGGCCGTCGCCCTGGATTTCCCACACGGCGGTGTAGTCCTCGGTCTTGTCGCACAGGATGCCCGCCAGCAGCCAGTGGGCTTCGGGTGCGAGGTCCGTGATCGTTGCCGGCAGCATCTGCCCGGCGACGGGTTCGATGTTGGGCAGGATGGCGCCGGGGGCAGCCACGAGTGCCACGAGGGTTGCCGCCAGCCAGCGGGCGCGATTAGAACAGGCCTTGGCCTGTACAGTCGAGGGCCGGGCCTGCTGCTCGCCGCTGACAAGAACCATCCAACTACCAACCAGGGGGCCGAAGCCCACCGATCAATGAATGATCGACCTACCATTTAACCAGAAGCCGGCCCAAACGGCCCCCGCAGTCGCCCGCAGTCGGCCGCTGTCGGCCGCGGTCGGCCGCGGTCGCCCGAACCCCGACCCCAGCCCCTTTGGCATCCTGCCGGGTGCGATCCCGGCACGCGGCATCGTGGGGTCCGCCCGGGGTCGACGCAAACGCATCTCCCAAGCGGCCACCGGGGACGGCTTCGCCGGGCCCGCGACAAACCTTAACCACTCCAACCAAGCGCTTCCTGACATGATCCGCGTTACCGTACTCCTTGCCATCCTGCTCCTGGCACCCCTTGCAGCCGGGCAGGCGAGCGAATCGAGGCTTGTGCTCGAAGACGGCTCGGGGGACGTTACACTGCAGGTGGGCGGCGCCGGCCAGCCCGCCCCCGGCGACCACTACGCTTACCTGGATCTGGTCAGCCTCGAGGTCCAGGAGGACCGGGACGGGTTCACCTTCGCACTCGGCGTCGTCGACCTCAACGCGCCAACAGAACCCGCCTGGACCGACGGTGGCCTCCTGCGCATTGAATTCACCCACGCAGAC
>JBFIJP010000220.1:0-7067 GCA_041600695.1 Thermoplasmatota archaeon
AACGGCCTCGAACTAACCCGTCGCGCGCCGGAGCGCGCGGAGGCGCGTGAACGGGTTGAGTGAGTTGTTATGCGCTACGACCAAGGTAACGCGGCGATGGCTGCGTCTTGGCCAAGAACTGCTTCCAGATGGAGTTGATCGGCTTGCCTCAGTTTGATGCCAGAATTTGCCCTGGCTTGCAAGAAATCAATCGTCGCGGCGAGCAGCCACTTAGTGAAGTCGTTTGCCTCATCCAAAAGCATTTGGCGGACCACCCGCCCTAGATGGTCCTTGGTAGGGTCAATCACCTCCCCTACCGGTGCCGCGAAGCCCAACATTTCAAACTTAGATGAGTCGCCCTCTGTGATGCGACCTTGATTGTGTGACAGCGTATGCCTGATCTGGAAAATGGCTTGGAGGGCTCGGGCCTTAGATGCCCTTGGGGGCGGATTGCTTTGAGGCTTGTAGCGCTTGGCCGCGACCAACATATTGGTCACCTCGTCGATGGTGGCTAGGTTGTGGAACAATTGCGCACCGAATACTAGTGCCGCCGGCTCGGCACTACGGCCCGACGACCAAACGGTACGGGCTTCCACGGTTCCCTTGATTGAGCCGGAAGGCACATATCGATGGATGGCGGCACCCAAGCGCGTAAACGTTTCTTTGAAGAACGTCTCAAAGGCGTTGATGGCCTCGAGCAACGAATTTTGCTCCGCGTACCACTTGTATTTTCGATAAGTTGCGTCTTTCGGGCCGCGCACGCCGGTTGCGTCGGCCTTGGCCTTCAGGAGTTCATCGTGTCGCGAGTCGATCCATTTGAGGAAGTTGGTTTCGTGCCGAAGCAGCGCGCGGAATTGCTCCAGGGGCGTATCGGTGGCCTGAGTAGCGAGATGAAGAATGGTTGCCGTGCTTGTGGAGTCAATCGAAGCCCGGCCCTCAAAGGGTACGATGTTCTTGGCGCCCTTCGTGCGAGGCATGCAAGCGCCAACGTCATTTCATCCTTAAGGACGAGCAATGGCGGCCCTGTGTCTAGGGAGTGGCGCATAACGGTCGAACTCAGCGGCGGACCGCGAAGCGGGTCGTCCGCTGGAGTGGTTTGTTGGGCGGGCCGTCGGCCAGCGGGAATTCCCCGCGCGTCACCGACCCGTATTTAAATCCACCTGATTCCCCGCACGTTTGCGCGGCGGGCCTTCGTTGCACTTCAAAGACACCACTGGATTGCCAGTCTTCAGGTGCAATCCACATGACACGAATCCCGCAAGCCACCACGACTACCATTGTTCTGGCCTTGGCCGCCAGCGCCGGACTGACCTTTGTTCCTGCAACTGCCGATTGGACTCCCTCGTGTCAGGATGTCTACGGCGAACCCATCTGCTACCAGATTGAAGCACCTATTGCCGTGCAGAGATTCACCATCCATGGAACTGATGATGACCTGATTGACTTCCAGGTGCAGCTTCTCGCGGATACGGCTTCTGCCGTTGCCGCGGGCACGATGCAACCGGATTGCTCGGACGTGCGCTTCTTCGCCAATCCACTATCCGGTGCGCATCTCGATTTGCCGCTACTCGGGGTGCCTACCACTCCAGAAGTGCCCTTGCCCTATTGGTTGGAATCTGGCTGCGGCACGCAACAGACCATGTTCTGGGTGCGCATTCCCTCCATCCCGGCGGGTTCGCAGACGCCCCTCTTCCTTGTGCACGGGGAGCACGGATTTGCCGGGGGCAGCGATGGGGACGCGACGTTCCTGTTTTTTGACGGATTCGATGAATCGGATGTGGACTGGTCGCAGTGGCAGGCGGAGAGCACCTACTATCGCTTCGAGGAAGATTGGAGTGCATCGGTTGACGGCGGAACCATGCGGCTCCATCGCGGTTGGGACAACCAAGTCGTTTTTGAAACGCAAGCCACCTTCGAGGCTCCGGTCACCATTGAGTCGCGCGTTTTTCTCGAATCCCAGGCGTTCCGCGGTTATACGCTCAGTCACTACGCTTCCAGCATTCAGCTGCGATCGGACGGTTGCATCGACATGGTGCACTTCTCGGTGGATCCCTATTACGAGAGCGGCCCGATCTCCGGGGCCTCCAACAGCCATTTTGGCACATGCCAGCCTCAGGCCCGTGCGACCGGCATGGAGGACCCCCCACTAGATGCATGGTTCCGGTCGACGACCCTATTCTTGGAGGACCAAGTGGGCCAACGGACAAACCACGGAGAAACCGCCTGGGTCGAAGCACCCGGCCGGGTTCCCGGCGGCCACGCGGGCGTCCACGGCATCTCCCCATACTATGGCTTCAGGTCGGGTGCCGACACCAAGGTGGACTGGTTCGCCCTCCGCCAAGGCACCCCCGCGGAGCCTATCGTGACCCCAGCGTAAGTGTCAACCGCCCCCGTCACGCTACGAATTCATGGTCGAGATGACGGCGGCCACATTCCTTGTGGCAGGCTTTGCGGTCTTTCAGGTGCTGTTGGGCATTGAACTCGTCCGCGCATGGGTGAAGCCGCTGCACTTCCTGCTCGGTGCGCTGTTCATCATGAATGGCGCCGCGTCCATTGGCCTCGTTCGTCAATCCCTGGAGGCACATTCCCCGAGCTTCTACACTGGCCCGTGGATTAATCGGCTGCTCGCCCCCTTCGACGACCCCACAGGATGGGTCCTGTTGATGGTGCTGGTGGCCTACGGCTCGCATAGACACGTCAAGGCGTGGTCCGCGATGTGGTCGGGCGTTGCCGCAAGCGTGCTGATCGGCCTGTTGTTTCTGTCCCTGGCCGCCCAGGTGTTTTACTCCAGGGAGGCATCATGGTATCGTCTCTTCATGGAATTGCCCCTTCCCATCGCTTACGCGGGCCTCCTTCTTATGCTCGCCAGAGCGATGGCGGTGTCATCCGATGAGAGACACAGCCGCTTCACGTTTCTTCTCCTACTTGGCCTGGGAGCCCGCGCCGCCCAGTTTTCGACCCAGTTCAGCCTGCAACCCATTGACATCATCGTCGCAGACCCGTCTAGAAGCATTACAACGTTGACGTCCTATGTACAGCCCGTTGGCTTCGCAATCGTACTGGTCGCTACCTTCGCCGCCTGGTGGCTCTTGCTCCAACCAGCGCGAAGACAGCGCGGTGCCGCCAGGGACGGGCAACTGAAGCTGTACGGTGCGATAGGGCTTCTGGGCGCCGCGCTCATGGGTGTCGTGCTTAGAATCAAGGGCGACTTGTCCACAGACTTCGGATGGTATCTGATGATGGGGGTGACATTGTTCGCCGTTCGTCCCCTCCTGGTCGGGCTGGCCCTTGTACCTGACCGCATGTCCGCGCTCTTGGCCACCAGTTTTGTTCCAATGGCATCTTACGCCGCATGCAAGGCCCTCGTTTCCGCGTTGACGGGCGACCCCTTCTGGCGCCTGGGGTGGGCCGACTTCGCGGCGGTTCCCTTGGCCCTCCTCTTGTTCACAATGGTCGTCGCTTGGCGTCCCGGATGGTTTGGATTGGGGCGGTCCATCATGGAACCGAGACAGCGCGACCGATTCGTTGCCGCGCTTCGCCATGCCAGCGGTGAGTGGGTGCTGGGACGTGACCTTGCAGCAGAAACGGGCATCGACCCACGCAACTTCGCTCGTATCATCGCCAGCCTACATGAAGAGGGGCATTCCCAGATCGAAACACGACTCGTTGGCATCCGTGGGCTGAAACAGTTCCGGCTGGCACTCGCGCCGGCGAAATGACTGTTTCCACTGTTCCGTGGCACAAGCATCATGGCCGATAGCTGACCGGTCATGGTTCAAGCACCGGGAGGCAGATCCTTGCCATGTGCGCACAGAACGTCATCCGCCTTCTACGACACGGCGCTCGTGCGACCACTCGTCTCGGGCTTACGCCCTGATTTCGCGTGCTATGCCGACGGACGCCCAACGGTCGAACTCAACCGCGCCGACCAACGGGAGGCGTCGGTTGGAGTGATTTGTTCGACGGAGGGAGGGGTATTGGGATTCCGGTATCTGTGAAGCCGGGCGGTCTGCCAAGGCTGCACAGCTCGGGGGTGGTACCAAGGGTCACATGTAGTATCGGTACCGGGACTTTGCTTTGCTGCCTGGCGGCATCTCGCGCAGGATGCGGTTGACCTTGTGAGCGAATTCAAGGGTCATCGGGAGATGGCTGGCAAAGTCGGCAGAATTCCAGTTTAGACGAGTGAGGCCTAGGATTTCACGGCACAATTGGTCCTTCGACGAGGATACCCTGTCGAACTGGATCTCAATGGGTCGGGGCACCCGAGGTCCCGGATACACTTGCATGGACGGGATGTAGCCTTTGGTGAACAACAACCGCCTCTCATCTGGCATCGTGATGACCGTACCCCGGATTGGAGGGTTGTACCCCGACCGGAATACTTTGTGATCGTGGTGCTGCCGAATCGCCAGCAGGTCGTAGCGCGGGACATCCTCGAGCGCTGATTCGGCCGCCTCGCGCTCCGCATCATCAAAGGCTGACGTCTTGTGGATGACGACCCGCGTCGGATGGATATCCATCTGAGTTTCGTAAGCATCCAGTGCTTGGTCAATGAGCCGCTTCATGGCCGCGCGCGATAGGTGGGGTTCGGTGTACCTGGGCCACTCGAACGACTCGCCCCTGACCACCAAGCCTTCGCCGTCATGAGTGAACACCTGCGCCAGACTGGTCCCCATTTTCCGCCGGCCGATTTTCTCCTTGAAGAAGGCGATGCCAATGAAGCAGGTGCCTTGTTGGATTGGCAGTTGCCACGGAATCCCGCCGGCCTTGTAGTAGCAGGCGTTGAAGAGGTTCCAACAGACTGTCGCGGGATCCTGGATACCCTTCACTTCCTCCGCCAGAACGCGGTCCAGCGTGAACGGCTTGATGAATTGGGTCGCCACGCCTTCCTTCATGGCCGCAATCTTCAGAGCGTGGTGGAAGTTGTCGCATGCATCCCGTTGCCATTCCTCCTCGACGTACTCCTGCAACTCGTCCGAGAAGGCCATCAGCTTCTGCTGCGATTCGACGAATACCGAAGGATGCTTTTTCTCGAACTTTGAGACGCGCCCTTTCGGGCCTTGTGCCTGTTCACCTTCCTTTGGGATGCACAAGCGCATCATGTCTTCCGGGGGAGCACAGACGAAAACGCCTGGCACTTCTTCCCGCTCTTTGAGCCGCTTGATCACCTCCATGAAGAGCCGCACGGACTCGCTGATCCGGCGGGTCTTGGGTGCCATTTTCTCAAGTTGTTGCATAGCGCGAGGGTTGATGACCCGCACCCACTCCGGTTTGGCGACAAGTTCGAACCTGTAACCGGCGCCACGGTCAAGGCCCGGGAAATCCTGCGTCCAGAGCGGATGCTTCCCCTTGCCCGGCACCCCGTGGCGCGCCATCTCAACCAACTGAAGGAACTGCTCCGTGGTGCGATGGTCGCCAATGACACCCACCCGAACTTCACTGCGCCGATCGCTGTAGGGTCCGAAGTTGGTGATGCCAGCTTTCTGGTCGTGGCATTGCTGCCCCCCGCCGAAAGTCAGGTCAACCTCCGGCAGGACTTTGGCGTGGAATGCGTCAGGCAAGCTCGTACTCCTCCTCATCAAGGTCGTCATCGCCGTCCTCGGCCTCTGTTTCGTCGAAGTCCGGCGGGTCGTGCGCCTCAGGGACTTCCATTTGGTCCCCGAAAATCCCATCAGCAATCGTCATCGAGAGTTGCTCGATACCAATAGACAAGCGCTGGACGCCGTAATCCACGGAGATCAGGTTGGGCTCGTTGGACATGAGCCAGGCCATGAACCGCACCTCCTGCAGATTCGCCCGGTTTTTCTGACGGGCCATGAACCGTGTCGCAAGGCGACCACGGTTCTTGTCGTCGATTGGCCAGTTCCCGTCGTACGTGAAGACCCACGACGATTCGAGATTCAAGAGCGGCGTGAACCCCATGATTTCGAAGTTGGCCCGGATGGCCCGGTGCGCATAGTAGCCCCGTCCGCCCAAGGCCTTGTCGTACGTCAGGATGAGGTTCTTGCCCGAGCTGCGCTTGTGAGACTTGAACTTGGCATCCTTTCCGATGCCATGCTGTCTGAAGTAGAACTTCCGCCCGCGACGATCCCACGACCAGCCATTGCCCTTTAGAAACTGGGACAGGCTGCTGTTCAGCAGTTGCACCAGGCGGCGGCGACCGTCTTCATCGTTGAGCCACTCCTCAGTTTCGACTCGTTGGACCGCGGCAACATCAACCGCACGTTGGAGGGGATTGCCGCCATCATCCAATGGGCTGAAGGAATACAGGTTTCCATCGTGCAGGATGAAACCGGGTGGCGTCGATCCGCGGCCCAGCCGCTGGTACACGTCTTTGGGGATGCGGTACCGACTTGGCGCGAGGTAGATCCAGTCCGGCAGCTCCTGAATCGGAAACAGGTTCGTGTACAGCATCTCAGGCAACGGGTCGGCCGTCCCGGGCGCAAGAATCTCCGTCGCCGTCTTGCGTGTAGGAGGTTCCTGTCCGGTCCAACGCGACGCCTTACCACGCGGCAGAGGCTCATCTCGGACAGCCGCAAGCAAGTGTTGGACGCCGGTGTGGAACTTGACCCCACGTGCATCGATGTACTTGCGAAAACGCAGCAGCGGGGGCAACATGCAATCCTGCATCATCACCGTCACGACGCGTCCCTTCGTGCCTGCAGGGTCGCTGAAAATGGCGGCACTCTGCTCCGCCTGCGTCCACTCGGCCTCCAACGCTTCAGGGGAGAGGCACAAGGCGACCAGCCGAGACTTGGCTAGGCCTTCGTTGATCGACAACACGATGTTCCCGCCGTGGTCGATGTCCCACGGGGCAAACCACACCTTGATTGGACGTCCACCCACGGTTTCACCTTCGAGGGCGGTAGCAATCGCCTCCACGAGACCTTCGTTTGCGCTCTGGTATGAGAGCATCAAATCATACTCGTAGGCAGGCGTCGCTGGAATCGGAGCGGGCTTGCTCATGGCTAGGCGCCTTGATGCAGCGAGACGACAAAAAGCCGAGGCAAGGGCTAGTGAAACTACTCACTCGGCGACGCGCCGGTCTTCTTGCGGCCATGCAAAACATGGACAATAGACGTGGAATG
>JBFIJP010000221.1:0-7025 GCA_041600695.1 Thermoplasmatota archaeon
AACGCCGGGGCTCTCCTGGCTGGCTTCGTGGAGCACCTGTTGCCCGATGCAGACGCCGAGAATCGGGCGTCCGTCCTGGTGCCTTTGACGAAGGCCGTCCCGTGCGCCCTGGAGGGCTTGCATGACATGGCCGAAGGCACCCACTCCGGGCAGGACTGCCACATCGGCAGCGATCAGGGTGTCGGGGTCAGCGGTGATCTCGGCTCGGGCTCCGGCCCGGGTGAGGGCCTTGCGCAGGGAGTGCAGGTTGCCAACTCCGTAGTCGAACAGCGTCCAGGTGGTCATTGGGCCTCCAGGATTTCCGCCAGGGCGGCGATGAGGACGTCCGTGTGCTGGGGCCCTCCGACGGTGAAGCGGATGGCGCGCTCGAGGCCGGCCTTGCCGGGGAAGGTGCGGGCAAGGATGCCACGCGCCAGCAGTTCGGCGTGCAGGTGGCCTGGGTCCAGTGGGCCCTGGGTGAGGAGGAAGTTGGCGTCGCTGGGGTACACCCTGAATCCCATGCTGGCCAGTTTTCCAGCCATGCGTTCGCGTTCGTCGACCACCACCCGAACGGTCTGTTGGAGCCATGCCTGCTGTCGCAGTGCCTCCACGGCGACGGCCTCACCGTAGCGGTTGAGATTGAATGGGGGCTTTACGACGCGCAGCCGGGCGCTGGCGGCCTGGTTGGCCACCAGGTAGCCGATACGCAGTCCCGCCAGCCCGTAGGCCTTGCTGAAGGTGCGCATGACAATCAGGTTGTCATAGCTCTCGACATGGGGAAGGAAGCTGTGCTTCTCGCCCGCGTACTCGATGTACGCTTCGTCAATGACAACCAGGCCGTCGATGCCTTCGAGCACGGCCTCCAGGTCGCCGGCGGGGAACCGGTTGCCGGTGGGGTTGTTGGGGGTTGCCAGCAGGGTGATCTTGGGCTGGGCCTGGACTAGGGCCTCCACATCCAGGCGGAAGCCGCCGCGGAGGGGAATCTCTGCGAGTTTCAGGTCTTGCAGGGCTGCGTAGAAGGGATAGAGGCTGTAGCTGGGGGGAGTTACGGCGAGCTTGTCGCCGGGCTCGGCGAAGGCCTTGACGAGGATATCGAGCGCCTCGTCGCTCCCGTTGCCCAGGGTGAAGTGGCCAGGCTCCAGACCCCGCCCGTGGTGCGCTGCCAGGGCCTCCAGCAGTTCATCGCCATCGCGGGTGGGGTAGAGCGTGAAGTCAAGATCCGTTGGATCAACCAGTTCCACGGCCGGGTTGGGGCCCAGCAGGTTGGTGTTTTGGTCGAGGCGGAGCGGCCGCCCCTCCAGGGGTGCCTTGTAGTACGGCTTCAGGTGGCGAACACTGGCCCGGGTCCAGGCCTCAACGCGTTTGGCTCTCTCCGTCATGGATGGCCCCCCACCCGTGTCTCGACGGCAGCGGCGTGGTTGTGCAAGCCCTCGGCATGGGCTAGCACCGACACGTCGCCCGCCACGGCGGCGAGTCCCGGCCCGCTGACCTCCTGCCAGGTGATCCATTTGATGAAGTCCTCCACGGCGAGGCCGCCGCGCCTGGCGGCGTGACCCATGGTTGGCAGGACATGGTTGGTGCCGCTGCCGTAGTCGCCCAGGCTGACGGGTGCGTGGGGTCCCAGAAACACGCTTCCGGCGCTGCGGAGCGCGGCCAGGGCGGCGCGTGGGTCGGCTACCACCAATTCCACGTGCTCCCCCGCGTAGGCGTTGGCGAAGCGAAGCGCCTCCTCCAAACCTGCTGCCACAAGGAAGGCGCCGTGGTCCTGTAGGCTGGCGCCCGCGATCTCGGCTCGGGGCGCATTGGGAAGTCGTTCCACGACACGGTCCCGTACGGCCGCGGCCGTCGTGGCGTCCGTTGCAACCAGGATGACCTGCGCGTCGGGGTCGTGCTCCGCCTGCGCCAGCAGGTCGAGGGCCATGTGATCGGGGTTGCAGGTCGCGTCGCAGATGACGAGAAGTTCGCTAGGGCCGGCGGGCGAATCAATGCGCACCCGATCCTGCACCAGTTGCTTGGCGGCTGTGACATAGGCATTGCCAGGCCCGACAACGGCGTCGACAGCGGGAACCAAATCGGTGCCGTGGGCAAGGGCCGCGATGGCCTGGGCGCCGCCCGCACGCAGGATCGCATGGGCGCCTGCAGCGCGGGCGGCGTAGGCCACGGCCGCGTCAATGCTCCCATCGGGGCGCGGCGGGGTCGCGACGATGACCCGCCCCACCCCGGCCAGTACCGCCGGGACCACGGTCATGAGAACCGTGCTGGGGTAGCTGGCGCGGCCGCCGGGAACATAACACGCCGCCACGTCAAGGGCGACGGGACGGCGGCCGAGGCGAAGGCCGGGCACGACTTCAAACTCGTCGGCGGCGGGCACCTGCCGCGCATGGAATGCCCGGATTCTCGCCAGGTTGCCATCGATGGCCGAACGTACGCTGGCGTCGGCGCCGGCCGCCAGCCGGGTCCACGCATCGTCGGCTAGCCAGGGGTCGGGCAAATCGCAGCCGTCCAGTTCAAGCGTCAGAGCCCGCAGAGCCTCATCACCCTCGTCGGCCACCTGGGTAAGAATCGCATGCGCCCGTGCCGCCACCTGAGGCGGAACCTCCTGGGCGCGCTGGGTGAATCGCGTCCACTCCACATCGACCAGGCGTTCGACGGGAGGCAGGGCCCAATCCATCAAGGAACCATCCTGTCGATGGGCACAACGATGATCCCCCGGCCGCCCAGTTCCCGCAGGCGGTGGGCCGCGTCGAAGATGTCCGCCTCGTCCACCACCACCTGGATAGCGACCGTGTCGGGGTCCCCCGCGATCTCGACCACGGTAGGCCCAGCGACTCCGGGAAGGAAGGTTCGAATCTCGTCGAGGGCCCCCCTGGGAACGTCCGCCATCAGGTACCGCTTGCCCCGCGCGGCGACCACCGATTCGAGGGCGAAGGCGATTCGGTCCAGCCATTGCGCCGCCTCGCCATCCAGGCTCCGCCGGGCAATCAGGTGGCACGTGGACTCGAGCACCGTCTCGATTTCGCGCAGGTGGTTCATCACCAGCGTGCTGCCGCTGCTGGTGAGGTCCACGATGGCGTCGGCCACGCCAAGGGCTGGGGTGATCTCGCAGGCACCACTCACGGGCACGATACGCACACGCTTGCCCAGCCTTTCGAAATGACCCTTGGCCAAAGCCTCGAAGGAGGTTGCGATGCGCAATTCGTCAGGCAATTCATGCGCCGCGCGGGCCGGGTGCTCCCGCGGAACCGCCACCACGAGCCGGCAGTACCCGAAGCCCAAGTCCAGCCGCTCTTCCACATCAACCCCTGCCTCCCGGACGACATCAAGGCCGGTAATTCCGGCGTGCACCGTCCCATCGGCCACGAACTCGGGGATGTCCTGGGCGCGCAGGAAGAGCACTTGCACGCGCCCTCCCAGCGTTTGGGCAACGAGCTTGCGGTCGCTGCTGCCGTCAAGCGGCAGGCCGGCGCGGCGCAGGAGGGCGACTGCTTCATCGGCCAGTCGGCCCTTGTTTGGAATGGCGAGCTTGAGCACTGGATCCATGGTAGCCTCAGCAAAACACAGGGAGTTTGGGGCGGCACCGCGGCTTCGCTCTCAATGAGCGGAGCAGAAGGAATGGGCGGTTGCGGTGCCGCACATGACTGCAACGGAAGTCCCCCGTCCCGCATTTAAGCGTGGTCCACGGGGACCCGAAGGCACGGGCCCCTCCGGGCCCCGTCGTCGCAGGCGCTCGACTGGCCGGGGCACCCGAAAACGGCCGCAGCCGAACCGATGCCGTGTGGAGCGATTAAAGTCCGAAGCCAAGCCTGCACAATGGGAGACACCATGAAGTGGATCATTGCGATCGCAGCAGTCGCCATGCTACAGGCCCCCGGCGTCGAACCGGCGCCGTTCGAAGTGTGCGAAGGCATCGTTGACACCGAGTGCCTGCACGCCGATTGCACACGCCTCGTATGCGCCAGGCAGTTCTGTCGCGCGTACGTTCAACACTCAGGCCACATCTCGCAAGTACCCTCCTGCGCACCCTCATAGGCGACGGGGCGGCAGCTTGGTCCCTTGCCGGCTCGGGAGCTAGCGGCTCACTGGCGCGTTGGCACGCGGCAGACCGCGACCCACCAGGCCCCGGGCATGGACAAATTCCGCATTGAGGATCGACTGGCCAGCGGCGCCGCGCACCGTGTTGTGGCCCAAGACCAGGAACTGCAACACGCGGCCGTCATCGCTGAGGCGCAGCCGGCCAACGCTGACCGCCATGCCCGCCTCAACGTCCCGGTCCCGGCGCGGCTGCGGCCGGTCGGGGGCATCCAGTACATGGATCGGCTGGCGCGGCGCACTGGGCAGACCCGCAACTTCCGCCGGCCCCCGGAACGCCTCGAACGCCTCCCGGACCTCCTCCAGCGTGACTGCGCGGCCCAGGCGCACATGGGCGCTCTCCAGGTGGCCCTCGCGTACGGGCACACGAGTAGCCGTCGGGTAGCAGGTGAACACGGCGTGCTTGACGAAGCCGTCCCCTCCAATGGTGCCCAGGGTGCGCTGCGGTTCTGTCTCCAGCTTGTCCTCCTCACCGCCAATGTAGGGAACCACGTTGTCCACGACATCCAGCGCTGAGACTCCAGGGTAGCCGGCTCCCGAAAGGCCCTGCAGGGTCGTCACGTGCAAGTCTTCGATCCCGAACTCCCGGTACAGCGGCGCCAGCGCCAGGGTCAGGATGATGCCGGAGCAGTTGCCGTTGGCGACAACAAAACCCGGCGTCTCCTGCTTGTCCAGCAGCGCCAGGTGTTCAGGGTTGACCTCGGGGATCAGTAGCGGAACGTTGGGCGTCATGCGGTGGTCGCTGGCATTGGTGAACACCGCGAGGCCGGCGGCCGCCAGCCGGGTCTCCACGGGGCCAGCGACACGACTGGGCAGTGCGCTGAAAGCCACCTGGATGTCGTCCCGGGCTAACAGGCCCTCCAGATCCTCCACCACAAGACCCGCCACATCCGCAGGCATGGGCGTGTCAAGCATCCAGCGGGTGGCTTCGGCGTACGACTTGCCTTCGCTCCGCTCGCTGGCCACGACGCAACGCACCTCAAAGGTCGGGTGCCCGTCAAGGAGTTGAATGAAACGCTGGCCGACGGCGCCAGTGGCCGCCAGGATGGCGACGCCGACCCGGGACGTCAAGCGGCCCCTCCATTGAGGAACGTGTCATGCAATCCGCGCAACGCGGTGTTGGCCTGGTTGCTCTCCACGATGAAGTCGAGAGCGATGTCGCTGGCTCCTAGGCTGATCATTTCTACATTCACTCCCTTGGCGCCCACGGCGTCCAGGATTCTGGCCGCGCTGCCGGGGGTCTCGCCCAGGCCCCGCCCGACCACGCACACCAGGGTGCGATTGGTCAAGGCCTGGGTGGACTGGATGACGCCGCCAATGAGTGGCGCCAGCGCCTCCCGCGCAGGTTCCAGGTCAGGTTCCTCCAGTAGCAGCGCGAAGGTTGCCTGGCTGGTGGACATGTTGAGGACATTGATGCCGGCGGCAGCCAGTCCGTCGAAGACCCGCTTGGCCACGCCGGGCGTGTAGGCCATCCCGGGTCCATTGAGTCGCAGAATACCCAAGCCTGGCTTGCACGCAACGCTGCGCACCAGGGCGGGGGCCGGCTCGCTGGTTGAGGATACGATCGTGCCCCTGGCGCCCGGGTCCTGGAAGCAACGGATGTGGATGGGGATGCCCGCCGGTTGGAGGGGTTCGACGCAGCGTGGGTGGAGGACCTTGGCGCCGAAGTAGGCAAGTTCGGCAGCCTCGTCGTAGCCCATGGCTTCCACCAGTCGGGCTTCAGAGACGGCGCGGGGGTCGGCGGTGAGGAATCCGGCCACATCCTTCCAGAGTTCCAGTGCATGGCAGTCAAGGGCGACGGCAAGCAGGGCAGCCGAGTAATCGCTGCCGCCGCGGCCGAACAGGGTGGCGTGGCCGTCCGGGTCAACGCCGTAGTAGCCCGTGACCACCGGCACATCGCCGGCTTCGAGGATGGGGCCTAGCCTTTCGCCGGCCTCGCGCCGCATGCGTTGCGGGTCAGGTCGGGCGTTGCCGAAGGGGCCAAGGCTGCGCACACCAGCATGTTCGCTGTCCAGGGCGACGGCGCCCACGCCGGCCCGCCGCAGGGCAGCGGCAAGAACGGGGGCAGCAAGTCGCTCTCCAAACGTTTGCACCAGATCGGACAGGCGGGGGGTGGTCTCCTGCGTGTAGGCAATGCCATACAGCAGGCGTTCCAGGCGTTCGAGTGCCTGGCGCAGCGCGTAGGCTGCCGCGTCATCGCCGTCGGGAGCCACTACCTTCAGCGCCGTCTCGTGGCGGTCGCGCAGGCCGTCGAGGAGCAGGTAAACCTGGGATTCGTCCCGGGTCACTTCGCCCAGGCTGGACAGCAGCGCATCGGTGACGCCCTGCATGGCGCTGGTCACCACGACGCGCGGCTCGCCTTGTGCGGCGACAATCTGGGCGACCCGCTGCATGGCGGCGCCGTCGCGCACGGCGGCCCCGCCGAACTTCATCACCTTCATCCTGGATTGGGGTCCTCCTTCGCGGCGAGGCTGATCCGGCCAAAACCCTTGCCGAAGCGCGCGCCGGAACCCCGGTTCCCCAACGCACGATAAAGAGCTCTCGAAAACGCTTCCGCGGTCTGGTAGCGCTGGGCCGGCCGGGCTGCCATGGCCCGTTCCAGCACAGGCCTTACCTCAACGGGGAGCTCCATCTGGGTCTCTCCCGGCAATCCCCCCGTGAGCATCTCGTGCAAGGTAACGGCTGCGGCGTACAGGTCCGCCCTGCCGTCCACCCGACCCCCCTGCAACCGCTCGGGGCTCGCGTAGGCCCGGCTGGCTGGCCCCGGCGCGCCCCCCGCCAACCGGGCCGAACCCAGGTCCGCCAGTCGTGCGTCTCCGTAGGCATCAAACACGATGTTTGCCGGCTTGACATCCCCGTGCACAATGCCATGGGCGTGGAGAGCGCCCAGCGCCGACAGGACCCCCTGCATCACGGCCAGGGCCCGCCGCGGCGCCATCGGCCCCTCGGCCAGACGC
>JBFIJP010000222.1:0-6992 GCA_041600695.1 Thermoplasmatota archaeon
GACCGCCCGCCATCTGGCCAAGCACACCGGCCACCTGCTGGGAGCCAAGCGTTTCCGGCTGCGCAATCCCATGCTCGCCGATCGGACCTCCACGGTGGCCCGGGTGCCGCTGGGTGTTGTCGGTGTCATCGCGCCGTGGAACTACCCGTTGTCCATTCCGTCGGCGGGGCTGCTGCCTTCCCTGGTCGTGGGCAACACGGTGGTCTTCAAGCCGTCGGAACACACTCCGATCATTGGCCAGTGGCTGGCCGATGCGTTGCACGAGGCCGGGGTCCCGGAAGACGTTCTCCACATTGTCCACGGCGCCGGCCCGGTGGGCAAGGCCCTCGCCCAGTCCGATGTCGACGGGCTGCTGTTCACCGGCAGCGTAGCAACCGGCCAGGCGGTGGCCCGGGAGCATGTGGACCGCTTCACGCCCCTGGTGCTGGAACTGGGCGGCAAGGACCCCATGGTGGTCCTGGATGGAGCCCGGTTTGATTTGACCGTGGACGGCGCCGTGTGGGGGTCCTTCACCAATGCCGGGCAGACCTGCGCCGCCGTTGAGCGGCTCTACGTGCCCCGCGCCGAACACGATCGCTACGTGGCAGCCATCGCCGAGGCCGCAGGCAAGCTTCGCATGGGCCACGGCCTGGAGGAAGGCGTCCAGATGGGGCCGCTCATCAACGACGCTGCCGTCAAGCGGGTGATGGATCAGGTCCGCGACGCCGAGAAGCGGGGTGCCACGGTGGTTGCCGGCGGGCACGTTCGCGATGATCTGGGGCCGCGCTTCGTGGAACCGACGGTCCTCACCGATGTCGACCATGGCATGTCCGTCATGCGCGACGAGACGTTTGGACCGCTGTTGCCCATCATGTCCCACGACGGTCCCGACGATGCCGTCCGGCTGGCCAACGACACCACCTTCGGATTGTCGGCCAGCGTCTGGGGGCCAAGCAAGGCGGTCGGCCCTGTCGCCGCACGCATCAACGCCGGTTCCGTCACCTGCAACGACTGCCTCTACACCTATGCTGCCCCCGAGGCGCCCTGGGGTGGCTGGAACCAGAGCGGCATCGGCGCCAGCCATGGCGAATTGGGCCTTGAGGCGGTTACCCGCTGGAAGCACACCAACCGTGCGCCCGCACGGCGGCGGCGGAGCCCCTGGTATTACCCGTACGACGCCTCGCTGGAGCAACTGATGGATGACGGCATGACGTTCCTGCATGGCGGCGCCAGGGGCATGGGGCGCGCTGGCGGGGTCGTGAAGGCCTGGGTCAAGCGGCGTTAAGCCACTGTCTGGGCTGGGCCCGGCTCGATCATTGAGAGATCCGGAAGCCTGCCCGATGGCCGACGCAAAGTTTGGCCGTCGGCAGGCGCTCGGTAGGTAAGCGTAGCAGGAACGGCGCAGTCAATGTCCTGCGGGCGGCCTCATTCATAACTGGTGTCATTTAATAATAGAGGGCAATGTCAAGTGAAGCTTATGATTCGCTTGTTTGCCTTGGCGGTTTTCTTGATTTTGACGTGCGCGCCGGTGGTCGCCAACTCCAACACCTACTCCGGGGTCATGGTCCTGAGCACAGACGGCTCGCCAACGTGCACGGATGCGGTAGCCATGACGCTGGTCGAAACCGGACCCCGAATCTTCGAATACGGATTCGGTCGGACCACGTTCCAAGTTGAGGCAGACCGACCCAACTGCGCCCACCCGTTGCTTCAACTGACGGGAACCTACCAATGCCTGGATGTCAGGACGGTGGGTTTCCTGGCCGAGCCCGGGGCAGAAGATGGCCCCGAAATGTCGTTCGGCGAGTGCTATGCCAGAATTTCCACCGATTCCGCCGCCGGCCGCAGCGTTGAGAACGTATTCAGCCTCCTGACAAACACGGATGCCTCTGGGCGCATCGCTTGGACCAGCGACGTCCACGATGGCGGACAAACCACGCGGTACACCGGCCTCGGCGTGGTCACGGGCTTGAGCGGATAGGCAGCCTGGGCGTCGGAAGGCAGGCACGTCTCCAGAAAGGAAACCGTGCTCCCGCCGTCTTGGCTGGCGTCGCCGGACGACGACCGCTCTGGGAGGCCAGGCGGCCGCCTTCGAACCCCGGCCGGCGCAACGCTTTCATCAGGGGCCGCGTGGGCCGACTCCATGATGGAACTCCGGATCGACGGCTGGCGCAAGGGGCTGCGCTTCAGCTCCGCGCACATTACGCCGGAGCACAAGAAATGCGGCCGGCTGCACGGGCACACGTACGCGATCCATTTGCGCATGAAGGGCCAGCAGGATGAATGGGGCATCGTGCTGGATTTCGGAATCATCACGGAGACGCTGAAGGAAATCGGCGACGAAATCGACCATCTCGTCCTGATTCCGACGGAGTCGAACCATTACTCCGATCTGGATATCGACGAGAACCATGTCGCCTTCCGGGTCACCGACCCTTACACCGGTGAGCCCAAACAGTTCACGTTTCCGCGCCAGGACTGTGCCCTGCTGCCGCTGCCGTCCACCACTGCCGAGGACCTGGCGAAATACGTCTACCAGGAATTCATGCGCCGCACCCAGTTCAAAACGGAGACCGTTTTCGTTGAAGTTGGGGTGGATGAGGGGTATGGAAAGGGCGCGTGGTACTCGGAGTTCCCTGAGCGCTAGCGAAGGAAACGGAGAGTACGACCGCCTTGATCGCGGGGCTCCCCTGAGGCCCGTGGGACGGGCGCGTGGTACTCGGAGTACGATGGAGCATAGCGACGCCGGACGAGACGTGCCATCACCTTGATCGCGGCCATGTTCGCGTGGCCTGGCACGGGCGCGGGGTACACGGATTCGCTGGGAGCTAGCGACGGAGAGTCCGCCTTGATCGATGGCCTCCCCGAGGCCGGCGGTTGGCGCGGTAACGGGGTGGCGAGCCCTGGCGATGCCGGCCGCCCTACGCATCAGGCAGCAGATCCGCCGCGTTGTATCGCGAGATCTGCGATCCGAACGACGTGGGGAAATCCACCCGGCGCCGGAACTGGTTGTCTAATTCGTCCAATTCCGGAAAGACATCATCGGCGTCGATGGTTGCCCGGGCAGGCCAGGAACCGAAGCGCAGGGGATCCAGCCAATACGTCGAGGTGCGCTCCTTCTGGCCAGCGCCAATGGTCATGTTCTCCTCGTACAGCAAACGCCATTCCCCGCGTTCCAGGTATTCAATCCTGAGGACGGACGTGACGGCATACTCGCCGCCGTTGTAGGCCTCCACAATCAAGTACGGGTACTGGAACAGGACGGGATCCGCAACGCACGTGAAGTGGCTGCAGCCGAGATCCTCGCCGGGCGCGTTCCATTTGGCGGCGTAAAATTTCGTGACCTTCAAATCGACCGGTCCGGGAACAGCCTGATGGACTGTTCGGGTCTGTTCCACGACCTGCCCATCGAGGGCGCTCACGCGGACGGTGAACGTCACGGGACCCGGCGGCAAAATCTCCCCTCCCACTGCGAAGGTCCAATTGGTGGTTCCCGTCGCGGTTTCCCAACTGCGGCCGGGGATGAGGACCCGGATCCGGTCGACGCCGGCCTCGGCGCTGGCTGTGCCCGTGACGGTAAACGCACCGCTAACCGTCGCGCCTTCGACCGGCGTTGCGATGGACAGTGTGGGCGGGTCGCCCTGGATCTGAATGGTTACGGAACCGCGGTCCCAGGCGCCGGGTCCGGGGTTTTGCGTGTCGTAGATTTTGAAACGGTACTTGCCCAAATCGCTCAGCGTGAGCGAGCAGAATTCGCCCGTGAATGAGAAATTGCAAAGGAATCCGTCGGGGCCCGTGACGGCGCCTTCGCCGCGCCATCCATCAAAAACAAACACGATGGTTGCCGGGGAAGGAAACGATACCGCATTGCCCCTGAAGGAAACCCAGAAATCCAGGATTTCGACGGCGCCTAGGTCGGCCAGAACGTTCACGGCAGCTTCATCGCGCACCGTCGTTGCGGCGCCAACGGCATTGTCTGGGTCTGTAGTTACCGAGGTTCCCAGGTTTGGATAAAGGACTTCCACGATGTAGCCATGGTGGCCGAGGCCGGCAAACGTCTTGCTACAGGTGGAATTGAGGATGTTCATGTGACACCAGAGAGTCCCGTCGCGGCCCCTGATGTCGACGGGCCAATTCTCTTGGAGGGTCCACACGACGGTGGTTCCGGGTTCGATCTCCACGTGCCAGGGGTATGCGCCGCTACGACTGACCTGGACACCAACGCTCGCGGCTTGGTCTGCATCTTGCGCGGGTGCGGTTGGGGCGGGCACGACGAGGGCGAGCATGAGGGCCATGAAAACGGCTGAAAGGCGATGCATGCAGACAGATTTCGTCCCGTATTGATAAAAACATGGAAGGTCCCTCGCGGTTGATGCAGGTTTCTTGCTGCCTGTCGGCAGCAGAAATCTGGGTCCGACGTTCGGGTCCCGCGGCAGGGAAGGGGAGAAGAGGGAGACCCTTGGAAATCTGGTCGTGGCAATCACGACCAACAGACCGTTGGCACTGCGGACGTCACGCCGGAAGTGCATACCACAGCCGAGCCTGGGGCGTCACCCGCCATGGCTTCGACCTCACGGGCCGCTGGTGAGGGGATTGCCAAGGACAACCGCCCATGGCTAAGCCTCCAGCGGTGGCAAGCGGTAGCTAGCTAATCGAACCGGAACCCCAACTCCCGTTGCTCCCGCGCACAACCACCACGCCACCGTCCACGTTTTCAGCCAACGGTGGCAGCGGAACCACATCCGAAATCGGGTGCTGTTCATACCGGGACTCGAATGCCGTGATTGTGTTTGCACCGTTGTACTGGGGCAACGCGCCGGTGAAGGTGGGGAATCGCGCCACGCGGCGGCGTTCGTTGTCCAGTTCGTCGGCTTCAGCGTAGTCATCGTCGGCGTCGATGGTTGCCCGGACGACCCATTCGCCGAAGCGGATCGGATCGAACCAGTAGGCATAGAGGGAGTGGCTGCGATGTGCTTGGGCGGTGACAACTTGTTCGTGCAGAGTGTTCCATTGACCGCCCTCGAAATATTCGAGCCGCAGGGTCGATGTGACGTCTTCGTCGCCGTTGTTTGTGTACCCGACGGCTATCATTGGATACTGGTGAACGAGCAAATTCGTTGCGCACACAATCAGGATGCAGCCGGAATCCGTACTGCTCCAGGGCAGGATTTCGAGCCTGCTGACGCTGAGGGCCGCGCTGCCTCTGCTCGCCATGTCCACATCGTGGCTGGTTTCGACGACCTGGCCGTCCAGCGCCGTCACGCGAGCTGCGATCGTCACGTCGCCCAGAGGCAAGCCCTCGTCCGTTACTGTCAGCGACCAGGAGGTGGTGCCGCTGGCGGCTCGCCAAGGGCGGTCCGCCACGCGAACTTCAACCTGATCCGCGCCCGCCTCGGCGGATGCGGTGCCAGTGATCGTGAAGCCACCACTGACGCTGGCGCCCGCCGCCGGGGACGTGATGGCGATGGTTGGTTCGTCGCCGTGGATCTGGACATCCAGGGAGCCGAATGCACCAGGCCCGGAGGAACGCAACTCGTACGCGGTGAACCGGTGGATGCCCAAGGAACTGAGGGAGTATTCGCAGAAGTCGCCCATTGAATATCGGGAACAGGAGTATCCGCCAGGGCCGTCGACGCGCGCGCCGTCGAAACGCACCCACGAAACGAACACGAGGTCGGCACTGCGATCGAAGGCGGTACTGGCGCCATGAGGGCTGAAATCCAAGGGCACCTCGATGACCTGCACGTCCAGGCTGGCTAGGACATTGACTCCGCCGTGTCGAAACTGGAACGCGGACTCGGCCGTCGGTGTGGACGGGGTGGATGTGCTGGGGGGGACGGATCGAATGCGGTACCCGTGGTGGCCGAGCGCCTGGTAGGTCCGTTCGCACGACGGTGTGGCGGGCGTGAGCGTGCACCAGGGGGTCCCGTCGCGTGCTTGTACCTCTACCGGAGCGAGGTCGGCACTGATCCAGCGGACTGTGTTCTGCGGCAGGATTTCCACATGCCACGGGTTCGGTCGGCCGTTTTCAATGATAACGTCGACCGTTGAGGATGCCGAGGCAGGACCAGTTGGCGCGGTCGGCAGTGACATCATGGTGAGCACAAGGAGGAATGCCATGGAACGGCGCCAATGTTTCATGCTGGAGCGAACATACAGCTGGTTTAAACTAGATACTCGCCGGAATCCTCCCGCCGCAGGCTAGTTCCTGCGGCCGCCTTGGCGCGGGAGCACTTGAGATTCTTCCATCACTCCCGATTCCGGGCCGTGATGACTCAGCCCTGACCCGCTTCTGGGCCTAGCGCACCTCAACTCCTGCTGCCATCGGTGGTCCGGGACGCCCACCGGCGATCCGGACGCGTGTTTAGGTCCACTTCGATGGTGGGGGTGCGCGGCGGCACCGCTGCCCCCGCGCCACCGATGCCGGAGAGTCGCCGGGCGGGACGACAACCGGGTCGATGACCCGAGTGACGGCTGCGCCATTCCGGTTGATCTACGCCGACACCGCAGACTCATGCCGGGCGGCCACGCAAGACGCGACGATGGCTCGGATCTGGGGGCCGCTCGGCGACTTTTTTGGCAGCCAGGTGCCTGTGCTGCCTGGAAAACGACACCCCTTCCTTTTTGTCTAAAAAACTGGCATGCTGCTTTGGTTGGAAAGGACCAGGTGGTAGAAATGAAGACGGTTATTGTTAGCATACTGCTGGTGAGCGCGTCCTTGTTGATGACAGCACCCGACGGGGACCGGCGTGGGCATTGGCGACTCCAACAGCGATGATGGGTGCTACGGCTACACAGAAAGGCGCACGGGTGCCGATGCCCATTCGCCCGGCGTCGTCGGAGCCACGGCCTATGGCCGCGACGACTGCGGCTACTGGGACCAAGAGGAACGACACGTGGTGAGCGTTTCTGTCTACCCGGCGGGTGCATCTGCCGGGGCATCTCATATCGACTCCAGCGATTATTACGGCTGCGGCGCTGAAACAACCATCGTCGGTGGCGCCGTCAGCGGC
>JBFIJP010000223.1:0-6961 GCA_041600695.1 Thermoplasmatota archaeon
ACGGGCTGAGGAGGCAGAGTGGTTGGTGGGTTGGGTGGTTGGGTGGTTGGTTGGCTGTTGGATGGATCGGGAACGCGTCCCGGTCCAGGTGGAGGGGTACGGGCAAAGGAGGCAAAGGGGTTGGTTGGTGGGAGTGGTCCCGGCCGGTGTGTTCGGTGGGAGGTATTCCTGCCGGGACAAGAGGGAGGAGCCCTAGGCGCCGGGCTTAACGATCGCTGCGGCCCTTGCCATGCCCGTCGGGACCCTGTGACCCCGGGCGGCGACTGTCGGCGGTCGCATTGTCGCCGGAGTCGCCATCAGGGGGGCCGTGGCTGCCGGAGCGGCCCCGCTGGCCGTCGGCGCCGGTGGCGTTGGCGTCGGTCTGGTTGCCGGCGGTCTCGTTGCCGTCGTCATCGCCGTCGCGGTCGCGGCCAGCGTGGTCGGGGCGGCCACGGGTCTTGTTCTCGTCATGGCCGCGGCCGCGGCGGTCGTCATCGTCGCGGTCGTCGCGGTCGTGGTGGGCGCCGTGGCGGCCGGGCTTGCGATCCTCGCAGAAGTCCTCGACAGTCTCGTTGTCGCCGTCGGCGCGGTCCATGAGGTACTGCCAGGGGCGGCTGGTGCCGTTGCCGTGCTGACCGAGGCCACCGTGGCGGTAGGCATTGCACAGCCCGCCCAGCGCGTGGTCGTTGAAGTGGTGCTCCTGCGGAGGCGCGTCCGTGACGTTGTCGCCATCCCGGTCGTCGTCCAGGGCATCCTCGATTCCGTCGCCGTCGTCATCGGTGTCCTCCACATCGTTGGTGCCGTCGCCATCGGTGTCCTGGTCGGATGTCTGGATGGCGGCGACGAAAGGAGTGTAGGTGCGATTCTCAAGGTCGATTCCCTGGTCCAAGCCGAAGTCGACCAGGATCGAGAAGGACTCTCCCATGACCTGGAAGTGCTGGGCAGCGGTGACCATGTTGCCCAGCACCACCAGGTCGAATGACGTGCCGTTGTTGTCGGTGACATTGACGTCACTGATGGTGATTCGGAGTTGTTCGTAGCTGCCAGCCGCGATCTCGAACTCGCCCAACAGTTCGCGGGCGTCGCTGGCGTTGAGCGACATCAGTTCAACCGTGCGCTCCCCGTCGAAGATCATGGTCCAGTTGGTGTCGAGGGAGTACACCTCGGCCTGGGTGAACGTAACGTGAACGGCGGACAACTCATCGGTTGGCGCGTCCTTGACGTACAGGTAACCAGAAGTTGCCTGGGCGCCACCAATGCAGCCGGAGAGCGCAACGGCCACCATGGCGGCGGCCGAGGCCACAGCGATGGCGAAACGAAGGTTGCTGGGCGAGGGCCGTGGGCGTTTGGGGCGCTCGGCTGCGGGTGGGACCGGGTTGCTCATCAAAACTGGATGGACCCGGCAGAGTACTTAAAGCGGCCCTGGCAGGCTTCAAAATGGACGCTTCGCGACCCGCATCCAACAGGAGTGAGTCCGTGATCCGGGCCGGGCATGGAATGGACCTGGCCAAAAAATCGGGGCATGGAAACGACGCGGAGGCGGTCAAAAAAGAGGCCCCCGGGGGCGGAGCGGGCCAGGGAGATGATGGGGGAGAGGGCGAGGGGAGCAACCTGCGGCCGAGGCTCGACCGAGCTGCGAGGGAGATACCAGCGAGGTACGACGGCGGTCCGCCCACGGTCCGCGGGGAGTCCAAACGCAACGCGCCGATCAAGCGGCGACGCTGGCGATCTCGCCCTCTTGGTGGGCCTCGGCGCCGCTCTCGGAATCCTCAACGATCTCAACCAGCGTCCGGCCAACCTTGGGCGTCATGCGCCAGCCCTGCGGGTTCTCCTTCAGGGAAGCATCCAGATCGAAGTCCAGGATGATACGGGTCTCCTGATCCGCCTCGATCGTGAAGGGCCGGTTCAGCTTCAGCGTCCCGCTGGGGACCGTAAAGTCGTGGCGCGCGCCGTCGTGGTCAATGCCGTACGCCTCGGCCACGGTGATGCGAATCTGGGTGTACTTGCCCGCCTGAAGATCCTCCTCGCCGAGGAAGGCGGCGCGGTCGCCGCTGGCGTTGAGCAGGTCCACATCGATCCCGTCGGCATCCTCAACCAGCGTCATCCAGCCGGCCGTTGCGTTCTCGGATGCGTTGCCAGAGGCGTGCACGCGGACCTCGGTGAAGACCACATGGATCTCCGCGAACTCATCCGTGGGCGCGTCCTTGACGTAAATACTCGCCGAGCCAGTGCCTTCGGCCGTGCAGCCGGACAGGGCACTCAGGAGGACAAGCATCGCGGGAAAGGCGGCTTTTGCTACGTTCATGGTTCCCCTGCCAGGTCGCCTCGTACTTAAGGGAAATTCGGCGATCGTCAAAATGGGGTGCGGGGCCGGGCCGGCCCGGGAGGGCCCGGGTCGACCGTAGGCGGCATCACTCCTGCCCCAACCCTTCCAACGAATACGAAATCCGCTGCGTCCCCTTGCCCTTCGACTTGCGCCCCAGCATCTGAAGCTCGCCGATCTCCTTCGTGTTGAGCACATGCGTGCCGGCGCAGGGGCAGAGGTCCAGGTCGTCGCCGATGCGCACCACGCGGAGTTCCATGACGGACTTGGGGAGCAGGTCCATGTTGGTGCGGTCCTCGGGCATGAGGGCGTTGATCTGGTCGCGGGTCATGGTGACGGCCTCGATGGGCTTGGCCGACCGGATGATGTCGTTGGCGGCCGCCTCCAGGTCGCTCATCATTTCCGGCGTGAAGTTGACCGGGTTGAAGTCGATGCGGCTCAGGTGGGCGTGGATCTGGTTGCCCACCGTGCGTGTGCCCTCGAACATCTCGTACGCCAGGCCGGACACGAGGTGCTGGGCGGTGTGCATGCGCATGTGGGCGTAACGGCGATCCCAATCGATCTCGCCCATCACGGCGTCCCCGACGGCGAGGCCATGGTCGGCCCCGACCACGTGCTTGACGGGGCCGCGCTTGGTGACCTCCGTGACCTGAACCTTCTGGTCGCCGGCGGCCAAGGTGCCAATGTCCCATTCCTGCCCGCCGCCCAGGGGGTAGAACAGGGTCTGGTCCAATACGACGTAATCGGGCTTGGCCGTGATGACCTTGGCCTCGAACGTGCGATCGTAACAGCGTTCGATGTCCCCCATGTACAGCATCCGGGTCATGCCTGCCCATGGGCGCCCGCTCTAGAAGACGGCTGCGGCGGCACCGCTATGGGCCGCCCCAAGCGAAGGGCCTGAAAGCGGCGCCAACCCATTTCTTGTCATGACCGACGTCGTCGGCGTGGACGGAACCCGGGGTGGGTGGATGGCCGTGGAACTCACCCAGCGGAACCGGGGATGGAACAGCACCGCAGCCTTCCACCCGGCGTTTGCACAGGTGATCGCACAGGCGCCAGAACGCGCTGCCACCGCCGTGGGTGTCCCCATCGGACTTCCTGGCAAACCCGGCATGCGGCGCCGCTGCGACGAACTGGCAAGGGCCCAATTGGGCGAACGCCGGGCGGCCGTGCTCTACGCGCCCGCCCGCACCCTCCTGACGGCCCGGAGCTACCAGGAGGTCAAGGGGCACGGCATCAGCCAGCCGGCGTTCCTGTTGACCCCGATGCTGGCCGAGGTGGACGCGGCCATGGAGCCTCAGTTGCAGCGCTGCGTCTTCCAGGGCCACGCCGAGTGGGCCTTCCAAGTCCTCAACGGTGGGCCGCTTCAGCACCGCCGCCAGCGGGTGGCGGGCCGCGAGGAGCGCATCGCCCTGCTTCGCCGCATCAAAGGCAATCCCTTCGCGGCCGTGCTGGCCGAACTGGAGGCCAAGCCGTTCCCGTACCGGGATCTGGCCGACCCCAGCGATCTTGTGGATGCCTGCGCCCAGGCCTGGATCGCATGGCATGTTGCCCAGAGCCAGGCGGTGCGGCTACCTGCCACACCCGACCCTGACTCGCGGGGCCTCGACCGGGCCATCTGGGGTCTTCCGGCGTCGGCGTGTCTCAACTAACCCAGCGGCGATTCGACGCCCCACCGCACGCACTGGTATTGGGTATGCCGTGCGATCAGATCCCTCACGTTTCGGCTTTCCAGCCGGCCATTGTCGACGCCCATGATGTTGTTCTCATAGCCAGCTTGCACGGTCGCTGTTCGACCCCCGCCGAACAATGAACTGATGGTGCTCCAGATGCTCTCTGAGTACCGATCACTGAGCGCCAGCAAATGCCCGAATTCATGCGCAGCTACCCACCCGAGCTGGTTGCCGGGATAATCGAGATTCAGGCTGACGTAACGCGAGCCGACCAGCCAGTTTCGAGTCACATGTGAGGGCCGCGCTTCGCCGGCGCGTACCAGTTCGATCTGCGTGGCGTTGCTATCCTCGCTTTGACCTTCGGCGCGGTGGCTCACATTCACGCTGGTGCCGAGAGTAAAGCCATCGGGGAAACTGCCGTTCCAATTGGACGAGACAGCGCCTTGAATGGTGGAGGCCTTGGCGGCGTCGGCCTCGGCCCCGTGGACCTGCAAACGGGCGTTCACCCGGGCGCGTTTGGCGGACGCAGACACGTTGACTCGAAGCCCGGGCCCAGGGTTGGCCGTGCTCGGGTCCTGCGCCTGATAATCCTCGCACACTTGCACGAGGCGCTGCAGGGCCGGGGCTGCCGCGGCCCCGGCGCTGCCGGTGTGAGCGGCTCGTTCGGCTGGCCCATCGGCGGCACCAATGGGGATGCGAGACGGAATCGGGCGGCCGGCCCATTGGGTGACGTGTACCAGTTCGTGGCTGAGCACGCGGCCGTGCGCGCCGTGCTGGGAAGCCGCCAGGCCAGTTCCGAGGACAACGTGATCCCCCACCGTGTAGGCCAAGGCGTTGACGGCGGCTGCGGATCGGGCTGCCCGGTCGCCCGTATGCACTTGGACGCTCGAGAAATCGTGACCCAGGCGCCCTTCGAAGTGGGACCGCGTGGCCGAATCGAGGGGACGTCCAGCGCCGCGGATCACATCATGCACGATCGGTGGGGCTTCGGCTGCACCAGCCGAGCGTTCGTGCCAGTCGCTCGTGAGGCGACGCAATTGGGTGCCGGGGCCGGTTTTTTCCTCGCAGTCCGCGCAGGCCCCCGCACATGTGCACGCCCTCTGTAACTGCGGCGTTGGCATGTCTTGGGCGGGGTCAGCCACCTGCGGCGCTAGGCGCTGAATTGCGTTTCCCGTAGGGTGTACGTCTGGCGTTGCCTCGGGACGCAGTATTCCGATCTCACCCAGGTGGTGCTCAATGGATGCACGGCCTGCGGGGGCTTGCGCGGGCTGGGCGCTCCGTGCACCGGCATCCTCCGATTCGCGGCCCCGGCTGAGGCGGCGAACTGGCGCCGCGCTGGCCCGCGCTGGCCTGGCATCTGACGTGGTTGGTTTCGAAAGCTGAGCCTTCATGCCTCGTCCCCGGGTGGCTTGCTTCGCTCGACGCGAGACCCATCAGGAGTGGCCTGGCGCAACGTGACGGATCCGGCGAGCTTGGTCGAGCCGTGCCAAAAAGTGAATGGGCCCTAATGAATCATCCCCCGCAGCGCCGGACCAGATGCGGCGGCTCGGCGTTGGCTGGCGGCGGCTTCGCGGGACGGCCGGGGGCCAGCCCGTCGCGCGGGCATGCGACTATGACGGCCGGTTGTCCGGCTAGCCGGGCCACGGCCAAGCAAAGACTCGCGGGGCCTCGACCGGGCCATCTGGGGTCTTCCGGCGTCGGCGTGTCTTAATCAGGCGCCCGCGACGCGCCGTCGGGCGGGCATTGGATACTAGGCCCGGGCACAGGATCAAGTCGGCCTGCCGGCTGTTGAGATGCATCCCAGCATACCTTCCGGGCCCGCGCGGCGTGGAGCCCCATCCCTACGAGACCGCGATCAACTGCCCCTCAATGGTTGCCGCACCCAACCGACCGTCGAAGGAGAGGTCGTGGCTGATGCGCAGGAAGAGGCCGAAGCGGTTGGCGGAGTCGTAGCAGTCCAGCAGGCGGTAGGGGTTGTCCTGGCAGACATCGAAATGGTGGGAGGTCACCGGAGCGAGGTGGTTCAGGCAAGGCCCGGTTGGCGGCGGGGTGCCGATGACCCGGTCGGGGACGGCCACCGATGGGGCCGTGGCAATCCGCGTCAGGGTGACGCCGGTGCCGTCGCGCTCCACGTGCACGGCGGTGGGCTGCGTGCAGTAGGTGCACGTGACGAAGAAGCCCGTGAAGGCGCAGTCGTACAGTTGTTCCATGACGCCAGCACCAGCGTAGGTTTCCGCCGAGACGGCGGCGGGCAGCAGGAGGAGTGCCGGGAGGAGGGCAGCAAGCAACCGAACCATGGCCCCGGCACGGGGCTCGCCATCTTGGGCTTTTATGCCCGAGGGGCCGGCGCGGGCGACGCCGTGGCGGTAGGCGCAGGCTCCAGGTATTCCACCACGTTGCCAAACGGGTCTTTCACGTAGGCGCTGCGGGTGCCGTCGCGGTGCTTGTGGGCGGCGCCGTGGGCGTCGGCGTTGTCGGTGGGGACGGCGATGTGGCCGGGGTGCTCCTGCGGGATCACCAACGCCAAGCGGATGTTGTCAAACTGTAGCGTGGCCCAGGTCTCGTCTTGGTACGCCACATCACAGTCGAAGTGCTCGGTGTACCAGTCCACGGCGGCCGCGACATCGGTTACCGGGAGGGCCACGTGGTCGAGTCGGTTGGGTTTCATGCACCCCTCTTGGCGCCCGCCGCCTGTTCAGGTTGTCGATCAAACCAGTTGGTGAGGGGCGCATCCCCCTGGGGGGCCCGGTATTTGAGGAGGTAGCGCTCGCATTCCACCTTCTTGCGGGTGTTGGGGCTGCACATGCAGCGCACCTTGCCGAAGACCTCCCGTTCCTGCCAGGGCCGGTCGAAGCGCCCAAACACCCAGGCGATGCCTGCAACACTGTTGGGGTCGCGGCCGTCAAGGGCCCACCGGTCGTTGAGTCGCAGGAGGATCCGCCAGGCGTCACGGGGGTGGGGCGTCCATTCCAGGACGCGTTTTCCC
>JBFIJP010000224.1:0-6933 GCA_041600695.1 Thermoplasmatota archaeon
GGCCGGGCCGAGCGCCGCCTCGGATTCTATAATCCCCATGCAGTGCCTCGAAAACTCCAACCGGTACATGGTGACGCATGTCTGCTTCGTCCCATGGAAGACATCCACACCGGTACCGTTGCCTGGGGCGCCGGTCGTGGAAGAGCATGGCCAATGGTGCCTCGCCGAAGGCGCCTGCGCGCCCTCCTTCCTCGTGTATGGGGGTGAGACGAACTGGGTCGATGCACCGGGCTTTTGTTTGATTTTTGGTGGATGGATGGAATACCCTGGGCCTGTCCTGTTCTATCTGCTGGATCACCCCGTTCCGTTCGACCCGTTTAGGTTGGGCCCGTACAAATTCTGCACGGAGTACCTCATCTCGTAGCTGCCTCGCCGGGCGTGCCCGCCCGTTTTCCCTCGCCGGCAGCACGATGCGCTGATGTGGCGGTTTGCGGGAGCCGAGGCATGAAGCAGCAGGTGATCCTGGAGCGGCTGCAACGCCTCGAAGAATACGTCGGCCTGGCGGAGGATCTGCGCGGCCGTCGCCACGAAGCCCACAACGCCGGACCCAGCGACGAGGCGCGTGCGGTGAAACGCGGCGAGAAACGACGGCGCAGCGGCGCGGCCGCTGCGCCGGCCGCCGGGGTGGTGACGAATCGCTGTGGTCCAGGTGTTCTCTGTAGGCGGCCCCGGCGGCCAGGCCTGTCGTCCGGCCGGAGGCCACGCAACGCGCAGCTACGACGTGCGCGCCAAGCGCCTCTCCAACTGATCCTCGTACAGACTCTGCGGCTCCAGCAGGCCGCCAAGCCCGAGTCCCTCGACCCAGTCCTCTGGCGCGGTCTCCTCGCCGCCGGGCTGGGCGGGGTGGGTCCAGACCGTGAGGGTGGGTGCGGTGCCGATGACGTAGCCGTGGCCGACCTGGGCGCTGCGGACATAGCCGGGACCGGCGGTGCTCCAGAGGACTGTCTGCGTGGCGCTGTGGCCGGCGCCGCTGGATTCGTGGCCGCGGTTGATGGCCTGGAAGGCGTCGTGGAAGGTGCTGGCGTCGACGAGGTTGGCCATGGCGAGGCTGTGGTGGAACTCGGAGGCGCCGGGCAATCCCGGGAGGTCGGGGTGGAAGAGTGCCTCGCCGCCCTCGCTGTGGACGCGGTGAAGCACCCAGCCGCTGGTGCCAAAGCCCCAGTTCTGGATGAAGTTGTGGCGGCCGTTGCGCCCGACGAGGTCCTGGAAGAGCACTTCGCTGCTGGTGCGGACCTCGAAGAGGTAGCCGTTGCCGCCTCCGCCGCGGTGCTGGGCGTTCTCCATGCGGCTGTCCTCAACGGTCACCCGCTTGCTGTCCCGCACGAGGATGCCGCCGCTTTGCAGGTGGGCTGGCTCCCCCCGAACCAGGTCGTCGCTGCCCGGGCTGGGGAAGCTGGCCACGTCGCGGATCCAGCAGTCGGCCACGTGCCGCATCTCCAGGACATGCACCTGGTTCTGCGCCCACGCCGCCGCCCGGTCGGTGGCGTCTGCGAAGCCGAGGCCGGAGACGCCGCATTCGCGCAGGTAGCCGGTCTCCACGCGGAGGCTGGCGCCGTCGCGCAGCAGGGCGGGGTACCGGATTGGAAGGTCCAGCACGATCCGGTCCGGCTCGCCGGGGGCGCCCGGTTCGATGGCCTCGACCTGGCGGCGGAAAAACGGCTGCCAGTCGCCGTTGAAGACGCGCCAGGTGCCGATCATGCCGTGCTCGGCGACGAATGCATCGGTGATCGTCCACCCCAGCGCCACGTCGTCGCCCACGCGCAGGCCGGTAGCGTCCTCGACCAGCACCTCGCGGGCCCGGTTGGCCGCCTCCGCCGCCAGCGGCAACTCTGCCGCAGTTGTGCCGCGCCCGGCCAGCGTCACGTGGCTGCGGTAGGACATGCCGGTGCTCTGGGTGAACCAGAGTCGGCTCGCCTCTGGGCCCTCGCCTGCCAGCACCATCCCGCTGGCGCCAACCTGGACCGGCCCGTCGAGACGGTACAACCCCTCCGGGAACCACACGACGGCGCCCATGCCCGGGCGGGTGGACAGGGACAGGAAGCGCTGGGCGGCGTCGATGGCGGCCTGCACCGCGGCCCGCGAGTCCCGCTGGCCCCCAGGGTCGGCGCCGTAGTCGGTCACGTCGAAGCGGGGCGCGCCCGCGGCAACGCGGCCCTGTGCCTCGCCGTTGTGGTAGCCGGCATGGGAGAAGTCATGCAGGAACCGACCGTCGGCCAACTGGTAATCTGGCCCCCAGGTCTCGGGGTACAACTCGCTGCGCCAGGACAGGGGTCCAGCCTCGGCGGCGTGAGGGGCCAACAGCGGCGCCACTACCAGGAGGAGGGCGGGCAGCGCGGCTCGTGCGGGAATCATCAGCAACCGGAATCGCAACTGGTTACGGCTTCTTAACCGCGCGAAGGCGCGTTGCCGGGGCCGGGCCTTGCCGACGGTCCCCAGGTAACACGCTTATCCAACGCGCCAGAGTCGCCGCGCCCGTGACGCTTCGCGTACTGGTCCATGGGGGGGCCGGAAGCTATGACCACAAGGATCACGACGGGCCGGAGGCGGCGGCGCGGCGGGGCCTCGACGCCCTGCGCGGTGGGGCTTCGGTTCTGGAGGCTGCCGTCGAGGCAACCGTGGCCATGGAGGACGACCCGCGCTTTAACGCAGGAACGGGTAGCAACCTCCGCTTCGATGGTCGATCGATTGAGATGGATGCCGCGGTGATGTCCGACGATGGTCGCTTCGGCGCCGTGGCGTGCCTGGAGCGAACCCGCAACCCGGTCAAGGTCGCGCTGGACGTGTGGGCGACGCCCCACAACCTGCTGGCTGGCCGGGGGGCCACCGCCTATGCCCGGGCGCGGGGTCACCCGGACTACGATCCGACCACCCCGGCGGCGCAGGCCAAATTCGAGAAGCTGCACGCGATGCTGGCGGCGGGCGCCGTCGAACCGGGCTGGTGCGAGTGGGATCTGCCGGAGCTGGAGCGACACTGGAACTTCGACGTGCCATTTCGCGATGCCGTTGGGTGCAGCGACACCGTAGGCGCCGTGGCCAGCGACGGCCGCCGCTTCGCGGCGGCCCTGTCCACTGGAGGCACCATCTCGACGCTGCTAGGTCGGGTCGGGGACGTTCCCCTTCCCGGCTGTGGACTGCACGCTGGCCCGGCGGGGGCGGTTTGCATCACGGGCGATGGCGACCACTTGGCGCGCGATCGGCTGGCGGGGCGCGTCTATTCCTGGATGGAGGAGGGGCTCGCGCCGGACGAATGCGTGCGCCGGGCCATCGGTCGCTTCCCGCCGGAGGTGGCCGTCGGACTGATCCTCACCACCCCCGATGGACATGGCGGCGGCAGCAATCTCCAAATGGCGTGGGCCGTCGCGGAGGCCCGGGCATGATCAGGATGGAGCGCGTGGTGCCGGAAGGCACCCTCGTGGCAGTTGGCGGCAACGAGGACAAAACGACCGATCTGGAGGTTCTCCGGACGATTTGCGACCTGCCCAACGGCGGTACGCAGGTTGTCGAACTGATTCCAACGGCCAGCAGCATTCCGGTGGAGGCGGCCGAGCAGTACGTTGAGCCCCTGCACAAAATTGGCGTCGAGACGGTCAACGTCATGGACATCCAGGATCGCGCCGCGGCCAACGACCCGGCCAACGTGCAGCGTATCGTCGACGCGGATGTGGTGTTTTTCACGGGCGGGGACCAGCTTCGCATCACCAACCTCCTCGGCGGCAGTGACGTGTTGCACACGCTCAAGGGGCATTACCAGCGCGGCGGCGTGATCGCCGGCACCAGCGCCGGGGCTGCGGCCATGAGTCAGGTTATGATCTACCAGGGCCGCGCCGGCATGGCCATGCGCAAGGGCACGGTCCAGATGACGCCCGGCATGGGCCTCATTCGCAATGCCGTGGTCGACAGCCACTTCACCCAGCGGGGTCGTTTCAGTCGCCTGCTCGAAGTGGTTACGGGCAATCCCGGCGTGATCGGCCTGGGCCTTGACGAGGACACCGGCATCGTCGTGCGGGACGGCCACCGGCTGGAAGCCATCGGCAGCGGCGTGATCGTGGTCGTCGATGGCCACGGCATGCGCTACAGCAACGTCACCGACGTGACCATGGGCAGTGCCATCGCCGAAGAGGGCGTGCAGGTGCACACGTTGACCAAGGGCCACGGCTACGACATGGACGAACGGCGCTACCTGCGCCCGTCCGAACGCCGCGTCGAGCGTGACCACGAGGACGAAACGCTCGCATGACCCCATCTGGTTCCCGACGGGGGGCGCAAAAGCGGCCCGATGGATGCGCTGGCGGGGGCCCACGTGGCAGTCGCAGCGACACCGGATGTAGGGCAGCGGTTATCTTGCCCCCTCCAATGGAGCGCGGCTGATGGAGATCCTCGCCCATCGTGCCCTGCGGGGGCCGAACTTCTACGCCCGGTTCCCGGTCACCTACATGCTGCTCGACATTGGAGCACTTGAGGATTCACCGAGCGACGAAATCCCCGGCCTGCCGGAGCGCATCAAGCAGGCCCTGCCGAGCCTGGTCGCCCACCGTTGCAGTCCCGGCGTGCCGGGTGGCTTCTTCCAGCGCCTGGACCGGGGCACGTGGGCGGGCCACATCGTGGAACACATCGCGCTCGAGTTGCAGAACCTGGCCGGCATGGATGTGGGCTTCGGCAAGACCCGCGAAACCACCACCCGCGGGGTCTATTCCGTGGTCTACCGGCACATCGACGAGGAGTGCGGCCTGGAGGCCGGCATGCGGGCCGTGGAGGTCCTGCAAGCCCTGATCGACGGCGAGGGCGTCGATATTCCCGCCATCGTTCAGACCCTGAAGGAAATTCGTGAGCGCAACCTGTTTGGCCCCAGCACGGCCAGCATCGTGGAAGAGGCCAAGGCGCGGGGGATTCCCGTCCAGCGCATCAATGCCCAATCGCACGTGATGCTTGGGCAGGGTCACAAGCAGCGCTTCATCCAGGCGAGCATGACCGGTGCCACGACCGCCCTTGGAGTGGCGGTGGCGGCGGACAAGTCGTGGACCAAGCGCCTGCTGGACGAAGCCGGCATCGCTGTCCCCAAGGGAGAGGCCGTGCACGACCAGGAGGAGGCCGCCCGTGTGGCGCGGCGTATTGGCTACCCCGTGGTCGTCAAGCCCCTGGATGCCAACCATGGACGCGGTATCACCACGGACGTGCAGGACGAGGAAGAACTTGCAACAGCCTACGAGGCCGCCAAGGCCCACCACGACACCGTCGTCGTGGAGCGCTTCCTGGTCGGCCGGGACCACCGTGTCTTACTCATTGATGGCAAGCTGGTTGCCGCCGCCCGCCGGGACCCTGCCCATGTGGTGGGCGACGGCCGCCAGAGCGTGGCTCAACTCATCGAGGAGGTCAACCGCGATCCCCGCCGTGGCTTCGGCCACGAGAAGGTCCTGACTCGCATCGCTGTCGATGCCAACACCCAGCGCATGCTTCGCGTGCAGGAGTTGACCCTCGATTCGGTTCCCGCGGAGGGCCAGGAAGTGGTTCTCAAGTCGACCGCCAATCTGTCCACCGGCGGCACGGCGACGGATGTCACGGACGAGATGCACCCCTCCATTCGTTTCATGGCCGAACGGGTCGCGCGCATCGTCGGCCTGGACATCATGGGCATCGATGTGGTTGCCCCCCATCTGCGCGCGCCCCTTGAAGAAACGGGCGGCGGCATCGTGGAGGTCAACGCGGGCCCCGGCTTGCGCATGCACCTTGAGCCCACCCACGGCACGGCCCGCAACGTCGCGGTTCCCATCGTGGACATGATGTTCCCCGACGGCGACGACGGACGCATCCCGGCCGTGGCCGTCACCGGCACCAACGGCAAGACGACAACGGCGCGGCTCATCGCGCACATCCTGAAGTACGCCGGGGGCCGCGTGGGTCTAGCCTCGACCGGTTCCGTGGAGGTGGAAAACCAGGTCATCCTGCGTGGTGACTACTCCGGCCCCATGGGTGCCCAGACGGTTCTGCGCGAGCCGACGGTGACCCACGCGGTTATTGAAGTTGCCCGGGGCGGGATCCTGCGCCGCGGAATGGGCGTCGACCGGGTCGATGTCGGGATTCTTCTCAACGTCGGCCGGGACCATATCGGTGAGGGCGACATTCATGACCTGGAGGATTTGCTTCGCCTGAAGGGCACGGTTCCCGACGCCGCCGGAACCGCAGTGCTCAACGCCGACGACGATCTGGTTCTCAGCCTGCACCTGGACGGCCGCATGAAAGGCCGTGTGATCCTGTTCAGCCTAGACCCTGACCACCCGGCGCTGGCGGCCCACCTGGACGCCGACCCGGAGAACGTGGTGGTCACGTACGCGGGCGGCGTCATCGAATTGCGCCGCGGGCGCGCCCGGTTCCAGGTGGCCGACGCCGTGGATGTCCCCATCACCATGGCGGGTCACGCGCGCTTCAACGTGGAGAACGCCATGGCCGCCGTGGCGGCCTGCTACGCGATTGGCGTGTCGGAGGACGACACCCGTGCCGGCCTCATGACCTTCAACTCAACCATGGGCCAGAACCCCGGTCGCCTCAACACGTTTGACGTTGGCGACTACCGGGTCCTGCTGGACTTTGGTCACAACGTGCCCGCGCTGCAAGCCCTCGACCAGGTGATTCCGTTCCTGCGGCCGTCATCGGAGGGCCGCGTGCTGCGGGTCGCCTACCTGGCTGGCAACCGCCTGGCGGAGGATCTGAAGCAGGTGGGTGCCGCTCTGACGACCCACTGCGACCGGTTGTGGCTTAGCGACCCCGATGCCCGCGGACGGCCTGAGGGCGAGACCAGTGCGCTGATGATGCAGGGAGCCATCGAGGCTGGCCTGGCTCCTGGCCAGGTCAGCACGGCTCTCGACGAGTGGACCAACTTCGAAGCGTGCTTCGCGGAGGCCCGGCCGGGCGATCTCCTGATTTTCCAGTGCGAGGACC
>JBFIJP010000225.1:0-6901 GCA_041600695.1 Thermoplasmatota archaeon
CAGACTGACTCCAATGGTCAGGAAAACAGCGAGCAGCAATGTCCATTGTCTTTTCATTCCAACACCTACAACCAGGGCAACTCCAAACCAGGCCAACCATGCCTAGAATCCCCGGCTTCCATTAAACAGGCTGGCCTGGCGTTTAAGCTTGCTTAACTAGCCGGGTAAAAACGACCATAAACCCATTTGCAGTGGTACAAGGGATCTTTTTCTAGATAGGTCGCGCTCCCCGCCCGCGGCGCCGGTCCACGCGTGTGATCCATCGCCTCCTGCGACGACCACTACCGCGCTGCTTCCAAACCGTATGCAATAAGTCCCCGCGGCATGGCAACGCCATGGACCTGCAAGGAAAACGCGCCCTGGTGGGAGGCGCCAGCAAGGGAATCGGCCGCGCCGCCGCACTGGCCCTGGCCGCCCGCGGCGCCGAGATCACCGCCCTGGCACGCTCGACGGATGTCCTTGAGGCACTCCTGCCGGACCTTGAAGACGCGGGAGCCCCCAAGGCCCACGCCCTAGTGGCTGACCTCGACGACCGACCCCGGCTGCGCCGCCGGGTGCAGGCCCACATCGCCGTAACGGGCCCCCACCAAATTCTGGTCCACAACACCGGCGGCCCCCCGAGCGGGCGCCTCCTTGACGCCACCGAGGCCGACTTCCTGGCAGCCTACGGTCGCCACCTGCTGGCCGGTCATGCCCTAGTCCAAACCCTGCTGCCAGGCATGGAAGCCACCGGCTACGGCCGTATCGTCAACGTCCTGTCAACATCCGTGCGCGAGCCCATTCCGGGGCTCGGCGTATCCAACACCACCCGCGCCGCCGTGGCGAGCTGGGCCAAGACCCTCAGCCGCGAACTCCCCCCGGGAGTCACGATCAACAGTATCCTGCCCGGCTTCACGGACACCGAACGGCTGACCAGCCTGGCCGGACAGGTGGCCGGCCGCACCGGACAAGCACCAGATGCCGTGCGCGCCGGCTGGATCGCGGCAACACCCGAAGGGCGCCTGGGACGCCCCGAGGAACTGGGTGAAACCATCGCCTTCCTTTGCAGCCACTCAGCGGCCTTCATCCGGGGCGTGGTCCTTCCCGTCGACGGCGGGCGCCTCAACTCGATCTGAGCCTTAACCGGCCAACCGCACTTGGACCCGGCCCCCAACAACCCGTGCCTCGTACACGGGCAAGAGACCCGCCCATTCCTCGCCCGGCCCAGGGTGGCCGGTTCGCAGGGAAAAAGTCGCGTCATGCAGGGGGCAGGTGATGCAGCCATCCGCGACATGTCCGCCCTCCAGGGACGTGAACTTGTGCGGGCACAACGGCTCGCAAGCGTGGATGTTGTCGCCATCTCGCACCAGAAGAACCGGCTCAGAACCAGCCATCACGACGCAACCGCCCTGCCCCGGCACCTCACTGGCGACCCCAACATCATACCACCCGTGCTGGGCCGCATCTGCCTGCGCTTGCACACATCTGGCCAGTCGGGCTGCGTGTTGAGTCTTCCGGCTCGCTAGAGGCGCGCCATCAGAAGGCTCCGCCCAAGGCCGACCACATCACCATTGCGCAGAGGCTGGGAGGCGCCGCGACCCAACTCCCGGAAATTCAGGAACGTTCCGCCACCGCCCTGCAAATCGTGGACGCGGTAGGCACCGGCCTCCCACTCAATGGAAGTGTTCTGGGCCCCAACGTAAGGGTCGTAATCCAGGCACACATCGACTTGACTACCACGACCAATCACCCAGGAGCCCTTGGGCCGGCGGGGCAACGGATAGGTCCGCCCCTCCCAGAGACCCTTGACCAGCACGAGGCAAGGTGTTGCGATTTGGAACGTGGGCGGCAGCGGCGGCGCCCGCACCGCCAAACCGCGGGCTGGAGCCGCACGCAGGCGGCCGACATCGTTGACCTTCTCGGCCAGCGCGTACAGCGCCGGCTGATTGAGAACGTACTCAGCGGCTCCGCCCCCCGCAGGCTCCCGGAACGTGATGACCCCGAGGTCTACCAGCGGCTCCAGGTACTTCTGGTGAAAAGCGTCAGGCGACACGTCGTGCTCGGCCATGCCCTCGTGGCGCACCGCCCGCGTGTGGATGGCTTCCAGTGTGTGCGGGGTGGACAGGCGCCGCAGCAGGGCCACGCGCATCGGATCCCCCAACGAAGCCAAGACCTCAGCGATCTGCAAATCCGAGGCTTGTACCATAGACTACGGCTCATGGCACCTGCCCTTCTTAATTCAATGCGTGGGATAATCGGCTACCGCGCCGCCGTTGCCGAGGGGTGGACCACCGGTTTTCGAGTCCGCGGCGCCCACTTGGCACCCTAGCCATGGCACCCAGCCATGGCGTCCAGCGATCGGCCGGGCCTCCCGTTTTCAGCAGGTCGGTGCCGGGCGTATGCAACGCCGGCTCCGGCCAGGGGCCGCCTCATCGCAGCGGCCCGGCCCACTCCTGCCATGGCCCAAGCGTTGAAGTGCCAAATCGGACTTTGAACGGCCATGTCCAACCAGGAACTCGTGATGCCCGGCCCCGTGCTGGAACCCCTCCCCAACGGGCTCGTCAACTACGGCCGCACCGACAACGGCATCGCGATCATCGAACTGGACGACGCCCCAGCCAACACCTACACCCATGAAATGATGCTGGATCTGGACCAGGCGATCCTGCGCGCACGCTTCGACGACAATGTACACGTCATTGTCCTGACGGGCAAGGGTGAGAAGTTCTTCTCGGCGGGTGCGTCCATCGACATGCTCAACCGCGTCACGCCCGAGTTCAAGTACTGTTTCTGTCTGCACGCCAACGAGACCCTCCTGCGCCTGGAGCACACGCCCAAGCTAGTGATCGCCGCCCTCAACGGACACGCCGTTGGCGGTGGCCTGGAGATCGCCATGGCGGCCGACATGCGCATCGCACGCCGCGACGCCGGCAAAGTCGGCCTCCCCGAAGTCAACCTGGGTGTCCTGGCAGGCACCGGCGGCACCCAGCGCCTGGCCCGGCTGGTTGGCCGCAGCAAAGCCATCGAACTGATGGTGACCGGCAACAACATGGCCTTCGAGGACGCCGTCGAGTTGGGCATCGTCAACCAAATCATCGACGGCAACGCAGCCGACTTCCGCCGCGACATCCTCGACTGGGCAGGCCAGTTCTGCCCGCCCAACAAAGCGTCCATGGCCGTAGGCCACATCAAGCGCAG
Source organism: Thermoplasmatota archaeon (assembly GCA_041600695.1). Classification (GTDB taxonomy): domain Archaea; phylum Thermoplasmatota; class E2; order JACPAO01; family JAHFTW01; genus JBFJVP01. The sequence continues at coordinate 3,178 of JBFIJP010000225.1, forward strand.
CGTCATCAGCGGCCTTGAGGTTCCCCTGGAGTCCGGACTTGTCATGGAGCGGGAACTGCAAAGTCTCCTGTTCAAAAGCGGCGACGCCAAGGAAGGGATCGCGGCTTACGTCAACAAAAAGGTGGCCGACTTCAAGGGCTCGTGATGGCAACGTCCTCATCCGGGACTGGCTGGGCCGTCGTCGCTCACCTCTGCGCGCTCACCTGGATCGCCAATGTACCGGCGATCCTGCCCACGGCGCTCGTATGGGTCCTGCGAAGGAGACACCCCGGCGACCGGCCCCACGCCACCGCCGCGCTTCGTTTCCAGTTGGCCGTGGCCATCGGGGCCGCGCTGGTCTGGCTGGCCTTCATGGGCATCGGGGCCCTCACCGGCATCATCTGGGCCGTACCCGAACTCCTTCTGGCACCCTATGTTCTGGTCGCCCTGAGCATCATCCCGTCCCTGCGCGCCGCGCGCGATGCCGGCCGCGGCCAGCCCATCCACTACCCCATTACGGGAGCCGCAGCCGCTGCACGGTAACGTCGCCCACGGATCCAACCTCGAACACCAGTCGCAGCTTGTCGAGGCCCGCCACCACGCCGTAGGGCGACCCTGGCCAGGTGGCGATAGCCTCCCCCGACGGCGATTCCAGGCGGGCCCGCGCCGTGGCCGCACCGGTCAACTCCACGGCGACATCGGCGGCCGCCAACGGCAGGTCTGCCTCTCCACCCAGGGGCGTTGTGGTGAAAGACTGGGCCACGCGTGCCGCGGCAAGCGGTTCGGCGGCGACCAGCCGCAGTCCGGCCGAGCGCAGAAGCATGTCCTGATCGCCCCGTGCCCAGGCACGTAGGACCAGTTGTTCCTCCGCCACCCGGTGGGTCAGGCGGTGGTCGGTTCCGGACGCCTGCCAAACCGTTTGGTTGGCAGCGTCAAGGATGACCAAATCCCCCGTGCCTCCATTGGCGAAGGTGGCGTTGAGGTACAACCGGGCCGGCAGACCGGTGGCCTCGAAGATCAAGCGCACTGCATCCTCGGGCGCCTCCAGCAGGACAGCGGCGGGCCCGACGAGTTGCGGTGGGTTGGGATCCTCCGGTGGCGGCATGGATGGCTTGGGCGGCGGCCGGGGAGTCACCTCTTCGCCGGCCTCCGGTGGCGCCTGGCAACCGGCGAGGGTTGCAAGGAGGAACGCCACCAGAAGGACTCCTGCAGCCTGATGGCCGGAGCGGCGCGGGCGGCTGGTCGGCGGTCGTGCCTCCATGATGAACGGGTGGGAGGGGGATGAGTTGAGCCTTTGGGTCGCCTGGATTTCTACGTGTATCCCATGTTGCGCACGTCGCTGCCGGAGTCGAAGTAGCTGGGAATGTACACGGAATAGTTGGGCGAATTCACCGTGTACTTGGTCACGTAGCACTGGATCCAGTAACCCGACCAGCACCACTCCTTTTGCTGCCCCTTGTACGTGAGGTCGCCGGGGTTGATGGTGAGCCAGCCCCACTTCTCAATCACCAGATCGTGGTGGTACAGGTAAGCATAGGTGGCGCTGCGGTGCAAGAAATTCTGGCACACGATTCCCAGATCCTGGTCGAAGCAACGCTTGTGCACGGGCAGGATGGCCTTGAGTTCCACCTCGAACCGCTTCATGTCGTCGAAGTACATGCCCAATTGCTGGGTGGGCTTGTCGGCCAGGGCCAGCGGCAGGTAAGCCCACAAGTAAACCTGGTCCGCCGTGCCGGAGCCCTTCATGTCGAAATCGAGCGACATGATGTTGTTCCATTCCTTCGTGATGGTGGTGCGCACGGTGCGGGGCAAGTTGTCCAGGTCCGCATACACGTACCCGTTGGTGCCCATCTTGCGGCCGTCCACATAGGCCTGCGCGTCGAACCCGGACGAGCTCGCGTCAAGGTACAGATAGGGCTCGATTTCGCCGCCACCCACATTGCGCATGCGGTAGCTGATGCTGGCCGACGATGGAATGTCGCCCAACGTGGCATCGATGTCTAGGTCGTGATAGCCGATCTGCGCGATCACCCGGGCCCAGGAAATACCCGACGACGCCGAGTGGCTGTAAGTGAACCCGTCGAGGCTGCCGCCGCTGGTGTACGTGGACCAGGTCGCATCCACGCTGCTGGGCAGGCTGGGCGCCTGGACGTAGATGAACGTCTTCGTGTTCTCGTTGCCAAAGCGCCCAATGATGTCCTGGACGCTGCTCGTGGCCGAGAACCGGACCCGCCCGATCGAGTACCAGCCACCGTCGGTCACCTTGAATTCGGCACGAGTGACACTGCTGGGCAGGCTCTTCAACTGGACATAGAACGGGGTCCCGCCCTGGTTGCCATGGGCAATCGCCTGGCCCAGCGAACTGCTGGCGCTGTGGCTGTACTCGGCCTCGTGGATGTTGCCGCCGCTGCCGGCCCAGAAAACGTTAGCATTCAGACGGGAAGGCAGGCTGCTCAGGTCCGCCTGGGCGTAGTCGCTGGACCAGGAAGTGGGCTTGAACAACACCGAAAGGGACGAAATCGTGCTTGTGGCCGTGTAGTCGAGGTCGATGTAATGGAAGGACCCCAAGCTGGTGGTGCGCGAGAAGTCGGCCGAGAAACTGCGGGGAATCCGGTTGATGTCGCCCACGACGTACACCGCGCCGTCCACCACGAATTGGAGGCGCACCGTGCGATCCGCGGAGTACTGGACACTGGCCCCGTCGCCGTAGCTGTGGGGACTGATCTGCAAGTCTACGGAGCCGGGCATCGAGTCAAGCGTAGCGTAGACCGTGTTTCCTCCCGTTTCCACGTAGAACTCAACGTTACCCCTGGCGTCGGTGGAATCCAGCGTGATGACGGGGCTGCCCCCGTTGGGCTGAACGCAGACATCCAGGTTCGAAGGAATCTGGGAGCCGTACACGAAGAACCGGTGCCCCTCATAGCTGACGCCGACGCTAAGCCCGGAGCGGCTGCCAGTGGTGTGGGTGTAATCCAATTCGAAACAGATCTCCGAACTGGCGCCCAGGCTCAGCGTTGGCATGATGGTGATGGTGCCATCGGGGATCAGGTTGCCATTCAGGTCCGCCGGGTAGGGGACGCCGATGGACCACAACTGCGCCACGCCGCGCACGTACAAGGTCACGAGCGGATTGGTGACCCCCATCGGCACGGAAGCCGAGACCTCGACTTCCGAGGCAAGGAGGTCCATCAGTTCGTCCGGCAGGGGCGCAGGTTCCAGTTGGGGAGCCTGGGCCTGCTGCATGAGCTGCGTCGTGTCGGGCGCCTCCGGGAGCGCAGCTTTGGCGCGCAAGTCTCCCTCCGTCACGACGGCCGGTTCGCCGCCCTGCGTCAGTTGCAGCTGCAGCGGACGGCCGGCCTCGGGGTAGGCAGCGAGGGTGTGGCTGTCGCCGTCAACGGCAACAATCGCATCGCCGGGGCCGGTGAGTCGAAACAGGCCGCTGGCATCAGCGCGGACGGCGGTATCATTGCGCGGGGCAAAGCCGTCGTTGGTGGCCTCAGCCAGCATCACGAGTGCCCCCGGTGCCGCATTTCCATCGGCGTCGATGACTTCGCCGTAGTAGTGTGGTGCCGCGCCCTGGGAAGCCAGGGCGACGGTGGGGCTGAGCAAGAGAACAAGCGTCACGGATAGAACCAGGCTGAAACGCAAACAAACACCGGGAGTGGATAAAGCAGGCCGGCGTAAAAAGTGGTTCCCGCCGCAACCGCCGCCGGGCGTGCGGGCCTCGACGAGTTACAGTCACGCC
>JBFIJP010000226.1:0-6891 GCA_041600695.1 Thermoplasmatota archaeon
CGCTTTCTTCCCCCCCGGTGATCCCCAGCGCCAGGATTTTGATACCAGCAACGAGCGCTACTTCGTCGACCAGGAAGACCTCGTCACGAACGCCCTGGTGATCGAGGGAGACATGACCACGCCAGCGGCGATGGAGCTGCTCGACCGGCTGGAGGATGCCATGCGCGATCTCGATTTCATCCGCAAGGAATCGGTGACATCGATCCGTTTTGCCGTGGAGGGCTGGATCCTGGTGCGGGATGGCACTGCCGGCGCGCCTCTGGTGTTGTCGCGCGAGGCAGCCCAGCCGGGCTCCACGTTTCCGGCAACGCAGGAGGAAATCCGCGCCACGCTGGACGAGATGTTCTCCAATCCCCTGGCCACGTACGCCTCCTTCTTCATCGAGCACCCCAGTTACGACATCGGCACGCTCCTGATCGAGTGGCGCCAGGCGCCTGACTTTGATGGGCTGGAGGCGCAGTGGGACCTGATTCTGGCAACAGTTGAGGCGGTGCAGTCCGAGGTTCCGGGTCATGGGCTGTCCATCCACATCGCGGGGCAGACCGGCGTCGCCTACCTGTTCACCAAGGAGGAGCTTCCCTACGTCCAGATTGCCGGGGTCGTCGGCGTCCTGGTCACTGGCCTGGTGGTTTGGGCCATCCGCCGCGATCTCCGCGATGCACTGACGGTCTCGGCGGTGGTGGCATCAGCCAGCCTGGGTTGGCTGGGGCTGCTTGCGGTGCTGGGCATCGAACTGAGCATCGCCCTCATCGTGCCCGCCGTGGTGCTCGCCGCCATTGGAAGTGATTACGCCCTGCACCTGCGCTACGGTCTTGCTCGTGAGGGGAGCGCCGCCTGGCGCACCGTGGGCCGGGCCGTGGTGTATTCCATGGCCACCGACGCGGCCGCGTTCCTGGTTTTCTCCATGCTGCGCTACGAGATCGTCGCCGACGCGGCCATAGCCACGGTGGCTGCCCTGGTGGCCACCCTTGGCATGACGCTGGTGGTGGTGCCGATTCTGGATGGGCGACCCGTCGATGCGCGCGCGCCGCAGGTGGGCCAGCCAGCCTAGGCGGGCAGCATCCGCTTCGCCAACCAGGAACCGGGCAGCACCCCCAGACGGGCGCTGGCGCGCTTCCCCCCCGTTGCAAAAAAACGTGATGAAAAGCGCTGCAGGCATGCTTGGGTGCAGCGGCCCAAAATATCCAAGGATTGGTAATGTGATCGGCGGGGCGGGGTCCCCACGGACTGCCGCGCCGCGGGGCTTATCTAGTGGAGGCACAATCAGCGGTCGTTACTGCGCCTTGCAGTGGCAAACGGAGTTGATTGCAATGAAAACATTCGGAATTGCTGTTGTCGCAGCGCTGCTCATGTTCGGCATGCCGACCGTGAACGCCGCCTGCACGACCGAGGGCAACGCTGTGAGCTACGTCGACGTGATCTACACGGTGGACGATGACTCGGACGGTATCGTGGACTGGATTTACGCCGAGTCCAACGGCATCAGCGGCCTGCAGCGCGGCGGCGTTGCCTGGCACACCAACGACGCCGAGGCCCGCGCCTACGGCTGCGGCAACCCCGACACCATCCTGTACTAATCGTGCAGTGTTCGGAATTTAACCCTCCTTCTTCTCCTTCATCTCCATTTATTACGCTATTTTTAGGAATTGAAAAGTGCGGCTTGAGCCGCGGCTCCCCGACCACTCGCGCCGGGGTGCGCGCGGGCCCGCGCCGGCACACCCCGTCACCGCCTTGTACCGACGGCTCCCTCGCGCCCTGTGGACATGCTGCAAATCCTGGGTGACGGCGACGGCGTCGCAGGAGTGGAGATACCCAAACTGCCGGCCGAGCAGTTGCGCAAGGCGTTCCACACCATGCTCCTCGTGCGGACGCTGGACGTCAAGCTCAGCAACCTGCAACGTCAGGGCCGCATCGGTTTCTACGGCGCCTGCACGGGCCAGGAGGCCACCCCCATCGGGACCGCCATGGCGCTTGAAGACAGGGACTGGATTTTCCCGGCCCTGCGCGAGGGTTCGGCGGCGCTCTACCGGGGATTCTCCCTGGAGCACTACGCTGCCCAGTGCCTCGGCAACGACATGGACCTGCAGCGGGGCCGCCAGATGCCGTGCCACTACATGGACAAGCGAATCCACCATGTCTCCTGGTCCAGCGTCATCGCCACCCAGTTGCCCCACGCGGCCGGCGCCGCGTATGCGGCCAAGATACGCGGCGACGATGTGGTGACCGTCGGATTCATGGGCGATGGCGCCACGAGCGAGAACGACTTCCACTCCGCACTCAACTTTGCCGCCGTGACGCGCAGCCCCTGCATCTTCGTCATCCAGAACAACCAGTTCGCCATCAGCGTCATGCACGAGAAGCAGACGGCTACTGCCACCTACGCGGAGAAGGCCGGCGCCTACGGCATGCCCGGCGTTCGGGTTGACGGAAACGACATCCTGGCTGTCCACGCGGCCGTTGCCGAGGCGGCCGTCCGCGCCCGGGCCGGCGGTGGGCCGACGCTCATTGAGGCCGTGACGTACCGTGTGACGCCCCATTCCAGCAGCGATGATCCCACCCGTTACCGGGACCCGGCCCTGCACGAGAAGTGGATCAAGCGGGACCCGGTGGACATCCTGCGCCGTCACCTGAAAGCCAGGCGTATCTGGACGAAGAAATGGGAGGCAGACATGCAGGCCGCTCTGGACGCCGAGGTCGCGGCAGCGATCCGGCGGGCCGAGGAGGCGCCCCTCGTGGCCCCGGAATCCCTCTTCGACGACGTTTACGAAACCATGCCCGACCTGCTGGCGGACCAGCAGCGGCAGCTTGCCTCGGAACTGGAGCGGGGCATCCACGAATGGCCGCCCACGAACCACTGAGGCGGCCGCCGCGTACGGCGCCGCTGCCCGCTAATACTTGGTATGGGTTCGTATCAGGTCGGCCAGCAATCCAATCAGGATCAGTTGGGCCGAGAACAGCAAGAGGATTCCTGCCGTAATCAGGGTCCCGAGGCGGCCCGTGAGGTGCCCCGTTGTGATGACGTGGGCTGCTACGAACCCGGCGGCCACCAGCGCTCCGGCCAAGAGGATGAGCGCGGGTCCGAAGAAGAACCGGAAGGGGTGGTAGTCGCGCCAGGTGCGAATGATGATCCACCAGCCCTTCAGGGCGAAGCCGAGGCTGCTGTGAAACAAGCGGCTCTGTTCGTCGTAGCGCTCGTAGAACTTGATGGGGACGCTGAGAATGCGGAAGCGTTCCTTGGCCACCCGGATGATCATTTCCTGCGTGTAGCTGAATTCATTGATGGGTGCGCACTCCTCCAGCACCTCCCGGTGCATGGCGCGAAAGCCCGTCTGGCCGTCGCGCACGTCGGCGCCGGTGAGGCCCTTGAGCACGCGGGAGAAGGCACGGTTGCCGAATCGTTTGATGGCGGGCATCTTGTACTGTAGGTCGTCCAGGCGGGAGCCCAGGACCATGTCGGCCTCGCCGTCCTTGATGGGGCCGACCAGTTTCGGGATTTCCATGGGATCGTACTGGCCGTCTGCGTCCAGTTGAACGATGACCTCGGCGTCGGAGACGAGTGCCTCGCGGTACGCCCGGCGAATGGTCCGGCCCAAGCCCAGGTTGCGGCGGTTGGTGACCACGCGTGCGCCGGCCGCGCGTGCCACATCCCCCGTGCCGTCGCTGCTGCCGTCGTCCACCACCAGGCAGTCGAAGCCCTGGGTGACCACGCCTTCCACGACCTCGGCGATCTTGCCGGCCTCGTTGTAGGCCGGGATCAATACGAGGGTCCTCACGGGCGGCGCGAGGACTGGCCGATGAAAAAGTCTGGGGGTATCAGCCGCTTGGCCGTGCTGACTCGGCGGCGACTTCCAGGATGAGGTCGCGGTACTGACGGCGCAGCCTGTGGGTGCTCCACCTTGCGGCGGCCTCACGGGCCACGGAGGCCCGGTCGCCCAGCTTGCGTCGGTCGAGCACGCTGAGCACGGCATCGGCGAACGCATCAGGATCCGCCTCGTCCACCAGCAATCCGGTGCGGCCCACGGCAACGGCGTCGGGGATGCCGTCCACGGCGCGTGCCACGACGGGCACGCCCCGGCTGGCGGATTCGGCGGCAACGATGCCAAAGCCCTCCCAGTCCCCTTCCACATGCCGGTTGGCCATGCAGAAGACGTCCGCCTCGCGGAAGCGCTGCTCCAGTTCCTCCTGGCCCAGTTGGCCGTGCCAGTGGATGCGCTCGCCGTGGGGCGCGTCCCGAATGGCCGCCTTGATGACCTCGGCCTGGGGGCCGTCGCCCACCAGATCGAGGCTGGCCTCGGGGTAGGCGTCCACCACGGTTGGCCACACGTCCCGCACCAGCTCCAGGGCGCCCTTGCGCGCCACCAGCCGGCCCAGGTACAGCATGCGGCCCCGGACCGTTTCCGGCTTCCACCCTGCTGGCGCGTCGGCGGCCGGGTTGATCACGCGGGTGCGCTCGGCGGGGTAGTCGAAGCGATCGAGCAGGTCGCGGGTGTTGCTGCTGTTGGCCACCAAGTAGTTGATGCCGCCGAGGTAGCGGCGCACGTAGCGCTGGTACGCCTTGCTGGGGTGCAGGATGTCCAGGCCATGGATGCGAGCCATCGTTGGTGCGCTCTGGCGGCGCAGGGTTGCTGCCAGGCTGGCGTCGCTGGCGTCGATGACGACCTCGTGGCCGGCCTTGCGGGCGGCGCGCGCCTGGCTGCGCAGCCGGGTGCCTAGGGTGGCCAGGTACGGAATCTGGCTCTTGCGGCCGCCGTAGTGGGCCAAATCCTGGACCCTGAAGTCCTGCTTGAGTCCGGCCAGCACATCGGCGGAGAACCGCTCCAGGCCGCCCACGATGCGTGGCGGCATGAGGCGGGCGGCAAACAGCACCGTGGGCTCGTCTTCCATGACGGAGCCAGCCAGCCGGGGGGGCCTCTTGAAGGGCGCGGCAAAGGCACGGGAGGCAAGTGTCTTGGCTGGGTCCCCGGTGGAGCGCCCGTGGACTTGACGAGCTGCCTGGCCCCAGGCGAGGCGCTGGTGGTGACCGGGTCGGTCAATGCCCTGCGCCTGGATCGCCGGCTGGATCGGGATGATCTGGCCCCCGTGCAGGTGTTCCTGGACGGTGACTTCCAGCCGGTTCCCTCCATGCAATCGTGGGGCGAGATGGGAGTCAGCAGCCTCGCCTGGCACCCGGCCCGGCCCCGGCACCTCTTTGTCAGTGGCGGTGGCGACCTGCGCCTGGTCGACACCGATGCGGGCACCTACCGCGACCTGCCTGTTGTCGACCTGGTGGATGTGCATGAGATGGATGTCATTGGGGACCAACTCTGGATCGCCAACACGGGACGCGACGAGGCGGTGGCGGTGGACCCGGCCAGCGGGGCCGAAGTCCGTCGCATTGCCCTGCGGGCATCGGCGGCGACCGACGAGGAGGGCCCCGATCGAAAAGTGGTGCAGCGCTACCACGCCAACCAGATCTTCGCGGCCGGCGGCCGCCTGCACGCACTCGTTCATCACGTCACGGGCCGCCAGGTGATTCAGCGGGTCGCCGAGAAACTCCTCAAGCGCCAAGGCGAGGGCGGCGTTCTGGATCTCGAATCGGGGGAGTACCGGGGCCTCCACCTGAGCGGTCCCCACTCCGTTCGCGTGGTCGGCGACACGCTTTGGGTGTTCGACTCGGGCCAGGCGCGCCTGCGGGTGTACGACGCGGCCTGGCAGCCCCTCTGGGATGCCCCGACGGCCGGCTGGGGACGCGGGGCTGCCCTGGGGGCCGCCCGCGGTGGCCATGGCGGCTACCTGTTTGCCGGCTCCAGTCCCATCCGCAAGCGTTACCTCGACGTGATCCCGGGCGCCAAGGAGGGGCCAAGCACGGTGGAAGCCTTCAGCATCGCCGGCCGGCGCGTGGCCGCCAGCGCCGTGGTGCCCAACGTGGAACAGATCAACAACCTGTACGTCATGGACCGCGCCGTGGCCCAGCGGCTGGTGGCCATCGATGAACTCCAGCTGGCCGGACCATGATCCCCACGGCGCCGCCAACCGGACCCCCCGCGCCCCCCGCGCCCCCGGCGCCCTCCGGGCGTCCCGTGCCAAATGGGCCCAATGGGCCCACCCGGATCGCGGGGCCCAACACGTTTCTGGTGGGAGCCGTGCGGGCGGGAACCACCAGTTTGTACGAGTATCTGGCCCAGCACCCGCAGGTCTTCGTGCCGGCCGTCAAGGAACCACACCACTACGCCAACCTGCCCCGCAGTGGCCTAGTGGTGACCGCCGTCCGGCGGCTGGCCCGCCGGCACCCCACGGGCTCCCGCGCCATGCCCGCCTACAAGGTACGCGGCCGCGCCTACGAGCGGCTGTACCAGGGCCCCGAGGCGGCCCATGCACCGATCCGGCTGGATGCCAGCACGTCCTACCTCATGGACCCCGACGCGCCCCGACGCATCCAAGCCGCGGTCCCAGACGCCCGGATTCTCGTCGTCCTTCGCGACCCGGTCGAACGGGCCTACAGCCACTACTTGCTGGACCGGCGCCGCGGTCGCCAGCGCCTGGATTTCGCCGCCGCGCTGGAGGCTGACCGAGCCTTCCCGGACCGCCGCTGGGGCCGCGCGCCCCTGTACTGGGAGCAGGGGGAGTACGTCCATGGCTTGCGCCGCTACATGGATCTCTTTGGCCCGGACGCTGTGCTGGTGCTCAGCTTCCATGAACTGACTCGCGACACCGACAAGGCCCTGCGGCGGGTCTGCGCATTTCTGGGAATCGATGCCGCCCCCGTGGCCGCCGTCGATTCGGACACGGCCCACAACGCCTACGCCGAACCACGCGGCGTCATCGGCCGACTGATTGCAGGCAGCGCCGTGGTCAAGGCGGTGGGCCGCCTGGTGCCCACCAGCCTCCGCAACCGCCTGCTGGCCCGCGTGA
>JBFIJP010000227.1:0-6876 GCA_041600695.1 Thermoplasmatota archaeon
CAAAACAGATCGGCCACAACATCCGAGTCATGCTCATCCGCGAACACTTGACCTCAACCGGAGTTTAGCGTCAAGGCCGTCTTTGATTCTCCGTCAATATTTTGGCGCCTCGTACCGGCGAATCGAGTCGACTCTGCGCATCGTGAAGGATTTCATGGGTTTCAGTGAAACCTATGATGCGACAACGCTGAGTCGTAAGAATCGCAGTCGTCGGTTTCGCCATCTGTTCAATCGATTTCATGCCTGGCTGCTGCGCGATCGCCGCGTCCAAAAAGCGGTGGACGATGACCAAGACCGCCTTCGGAGACCGCGTTGCCAGCCGCACCCCAACCACCCGATCCAATGAAATCAAAACAAAACAGATCGGCCACAACATCCGAGTCATGCTCATCCGCGAACACTTGACCTCAACCGGAGTTTAGCGTCAAGGCCATTTCAGATCCTGGAACTATATGTGACTCTTGAAGCGTCCGATGATGGCGTGGCAGAACGTTGCGGCGGCGCGCTAACGGTTGAGCTAACGCGCCGAGCGAAGCAAGGTCGCGTTCAGCGATTTGTTAGCCACCCGTGTGCGGGCCAAGGAACTTATCACCGTTGAAATGCACCATGTGGTCGGGTGCCTCCGCAATCCATACCTCGGTCTCCCAGGCGATGTCGCGCATCCATTGGCGGAACTTGTCTCGCGTAAGGAAGGCAGTCACGAACACTAGGTCCGCAGTACAATCCTTGGTCAGTTCCTGAAGTTCTAACAACCGGGTCTCGCCAATGGGGCCACTGGTGTGGACTGCCTCGATGAGGTAGAGCCAGTTCTTGTCGGCAGAGTACGCTACGACATCAGGCAACTCTCCATGAGACAGCTCAAAGAAGTTCAGCTCCTTCAGGCGGCCTTCGTCAAGGAGGAGGAACTTGTTGGCCGTGTCACCAATGTACACAACCTCGGCGCCGTAGCCATAGCGCGGGAGGAAATCCTCGATTATGGCTTTCTGAAGTTCGTTGTGTTCGCCAGGCGTGAAGGTCAGCTCGGAGCCCCCCGGGATTTGAACCTTGATGCGACGGATATCGCGGCGGCGCGCCAGCTTGTCTTCCAGCTTCGGTTTGCCGACCATGAACCGGTCCACTTCCTCGTACCAGCCTGCCTGGCCGTACCGGCGGATTAGTACGGCATGGTCTGGATTCAGGGCGTATCCTCTGGTGCTATCGTTGCGGGCACTCCCTTCCTTGCTCCTGGCCACGACGTCAGCCAACACGGGCAACTTGAGGTCCTTGCGCCTGATGTCATCGTACGAGCCCATGGAGATGTCCTCCCCGAGGTGCTTGTTTTCCCAGGCAATAATTTCTCGCGTTTTGGGCCCCCACCCACTTGTGGTATCCTTGGCGTCCGACCAATTTTTGTATGTGCGCACATCAGCAGCTGCAAGGAAGGCACCGGCCATTCTCTCCAGCCGACGCGGTGTAGCATCGAGGGGCACACCGAACGCATGGAGGACATCTAGGGCTTGGTTGATGAGTCGCTGCTGATCGGGCGACTTTGCCTCGAACGTCTTAGGGAGCTTGCCCGCCGACGCAATATGATTCGGTGTGGGCGCTACGCCAGAGTCAGTTGTTGAGGGCACAACTTTCGGGCCTCCGTCGGCTCGAGCCGATGTTCGGTTTCCATGAATTGTCGGATTGCCCCCGCCAGCGCGTAGGACAGGAGAGGGGGAACCGCGTTGCCAATCTGGTTGTACTGGCTGGTCTCGCCGCCTTGGAATTTGAACCAGTCTGGGAAAGACTGAAGTCGTGCGGCTTCGCGTACGGTCAACCTTCGCCGTCGCCCATCGGCTAGGCGCACGCGCTGCATGTCCCCGGTGGCACCGGCCAAGTTTCGACAGGTTAGCGTACGGGCGGGCTTCTCAAGGTGGAGGTCACGTGGTCGCGCACATTTGGAAGCTTTCTCGTACTTTGCAACATAGGTATCCATTGCTGGTGTGAGGAACTTGGCATCTTTGGGGACATGTTTCGCCAAGTCTCCAAGGGCCTGGCCGGCGGTTGTGAGCTGCTTGCTTCCTGCGGGCCACTCAAACTTGCCTCTGTGGCCGATGACGAAAACCCGTTCTCGATTCTGGGGAACGCCGAAGTGCTTTGCGTTTAGTAACTTGGCTTCGACGACATATCCAAGGGAACCAAGCCGCGCTACCACTTCGTCAAGGTACCACTTATTGCGGTACATCAGCCCGCGCACATTTTCGAACATCCACAAGTCCGGGCCAATGGACTCAACTGCACTGACGAAGGCTGGGAATCCATCACGCGCATCGGCCAGTCCCTTCTGGTGGCCGCCGACGCTAAATGGTTGGCAAGGCGGCCCACCGATAATCACGTCAGCATCCGGAAGGTTCGTGCCGGGCTCCAAAAACACCCGATGGCAGTCCCCATGAAGGTTCACACGATAGCTGTCTGTGGGGTCGGCTTCCGATTCGTAGCCAGTCGTGTTGAAACCCTGTGCCTCAAATCCGAGGCCCAGCCCGCCGCAGCCAGCAAACAAATCCAACACGTTGAAGCGACCTTCGGGCCGGGGCTTCAGCAAGGCGTCAACTTGCTCGGCATACGCTCCCATAGCCGCGGCTTGAAAGGGCAGCTTGTGATTCATGGGTCCAGTATGCGGCGCGGAGGCCATATGAGGCTCCTAGGGCAGGCTGGAACTACTCGTAGATCCGTGCATCCCAGGTTCGGGACGTGCTCGGCAAGTATGACGCTTCCGATGGCCAGGGCGGCGTTCCGTTGGGCAGACGATGGCTAACTTGTTCTTCAGCAGTTTTCCACCTAGCAACCACCCGATCAGCCAAATCTGAGCAGCAGCGCTCAATTCTGATCACCCTGGTCTGGCCATTGCTTAACCCAATTCCTCCCGACCGCGGCATCACCGCAGGCAGCGCCTGAATATCCCGCTGCCGCGTAACGGCGATCACCCAAAATCCCAGCCCGTCAACCGGCGAACTCCCGGCTGATCCGCCACCATGTCAACCGGCGTCAAGCCCACGCCGAATTTTCATCTGCTTCGAGGCGCGCGTTTCACTTCTCCACCAACGTCTCAACAAACGCCATCGCCCGATCCAGCCACCGCAAGAGGTCTTCGTCCTCGGCCAGTTCGTCTTGGGAGACGAGGAACCAGCCGGCCATGGGTTTGCCCTTGCCGATGGGGTCGAAGGGCCGTACCGAGTCGCGCTCGGCGGCGGGGCCGGGTTCGGGGCCGAGACGCACGAGCAGGTCGTCGTCGTGGACGCCGAAGGCCATGTTGCCGCCGGAGATCCAGCAGCGGGCGCCGAAGACTGTTTTTTCGACGAGGTCGGGGGCGGCGAGTTCTCGGACGCGGTCGATGAGGACGGGGTCGTTGGGCACGCTGGGCGATGCAAGGTTCGGCTGAAAACAGGGTTGGTGGCTGAGTGGGTGCGTGGGAAAGGTGGATGAGTGGGCGGAGGGTTGGTTGCGGTGGCTTAGCCTTGGGCGTACCAGTCGCGGGACAGGCCGCCGTAGGAGTTGCCCCAGCAGTCCAGGTCGCCGTTGTCCAGCAATGCGCACGCGTTCTGGCCGCCGGCGGTCACGGCGACGGCTCGTCCATCGTGGTGGCCCGTGGTGGAGCCCAGGCGTTCGTAGCCGTAGCAGTCGACGTTGCCGGCGTCAGTGAGGACGCAGGTGATGTCGGAGGCCGGGCCGCCGTCGACCTCGAGGGCTCCGCCGCTGTAGGGGTCGGCTTGGCCGAAGGTATTGTCGCCCCAGCACTCCACGTCGCCCGAGGCCTTGACCGCGCAGGTGTGGGCTTCGCCAACGCCGATGTCCACCGCGTCGCCGCCGAGGTAGTCGATGACCTGGCCGGAGCCGTTGCGGCCCTGGCAGAGGACGTTGCCGCCGCTGGTGAGGATGCAGGTGTGCTCCCAGCCAACCTCAACTTGGACCGCGTCGCCGCCGGTGTAGGCTTCGGTTTGGCCGTCGCTGTTGACGCCCCAGCAGTTGACGTTGCCGGCGTCGGTCAGGACGCAGCCGTGACGGTTGCCCACCGCAATGTCCACGGCGTCACCGCCCGCGTAGCCGTCGAGCACCCCAGCGCCGATTCCGCCGCCGCCTCCGTCGCAGGCCACGTTACCGTCGTCCGTGAGGACGCAGTACACGCGGCCGTAGCGGTAACCGGCCACGTCGACGGCGACGGCAGGGCGATCCAGCGGGATGTCCGTGAAGGTGCTCCAGCGGTCGCCCCAGCAGGTGAGGCCGCCACTGTCGAGGACGAAGCAGGCCCAGCCGCCGCCCATGTCGACGTCAATGATGTCGCAGACGTCGCCGAGGCCGTCGCCGTCCTTGTCTTCCTGGCCGGCGTTGGGCGTGGCCTTGCAGTTGTCGTAGAAGTCCACGACGCTGTCGCCGTCCGTATCTGGCTCTGGCCGGTTGGGGTCGGGGTCGATGTTGTCCCCGATGCCGTCGCCGTCCGTGTCCACCGTTTCGGTGGGGTCGAGCGGGAACGCGTCGGCGTTGTCGCCGACCCCGTCGCCGTCGCTGTCCGCCCACTCGGAGGCGTCGAGGGGGAAGATGTCGGCGTCGTCGTCCACACCGTCGCCATCCGAGTCGGACGCCAAGGGGTTGAGTCCGCGTTCGATCTCGTCGCCGTCGGTGAGTCCGTCGCCGTCCGAGTCGGCGTTGAGCGGGTTGGTGCCGTGGACGTCCACTTCGGCGCCGTCGGTGAGGCCATCGCCATCCGAATCGGCGTCCAGTGGGTCGGTGAGGTGGGTGTTGACCTCGGCGCCGTCGGTGAGGCCATCACCGTCCGAGTCCGCGTTGAGTGGGTCGGTGAGGTGGATGTTCACCTCATCGCCGTCCGTGAGGCCGTCGCCGTCCGAGTCGGCGTTGCATGGGTCCGTCGCGTGCAGGTCCAATTCCGCGCCGTCGCCCAAACCGTCGGCGTCCGTGTCAAAGAGCAGCGGGTCCGTGCAGATGCCGTCGTGGACTTCTGTGCCGTCGTCGAGGCCATCGGCGTCCGTGTCCGCCTGCAACGGATCGGTGCCATGGGTGTTGACTTCGTCGCCGTCATCAAGTGTGTCGCCGTCGGTGTCGGGGTTGAGTGGATCGGTGCCGTAGCGGTTGACTTCGTCGCCGTCCGTGAGCGCGTCGGCGTCGGTGTCGGCATTCAGCGGGTCGGTGCCGTGCCTGTTGACCTCGTCGCCATCGACCAAGCCATCATTGTCGCTGTCAGCGTCCAGGGGATCGGTTCCGTGGGTCGCTACCTCATCGATGTCTGCAAGCCCGTCGCAATCCAAGTCCGTCAGGGCGGGTTCCACGGTGCACGGGGCCGAGGCCCCGGGGATCAGGTCATCCTCGGCTGTCACCGGCAACCCGGCAAGACATAGGCAGATGGCTAGGCTGGCCACTGCGTTTCTGTTCCATGTATTCATGATCATTACCGCCTGGTGTCGGCGGGGCGGCGCCCCGCAGCAGGATGGCAATTCATGGGACGGACATAATACCGGGACAACCCAACGGTTGTCTTCTTCGTGAGGGCATGTGTCCTGCCGCGGGTGGCCGGTCAGCGCCGTCTATTGCGACCTGTCCCCAACTGGGCGACAAGCAGCGCCACCAGCAGCCAGCCGAACGTTAGGGGGCTCGCCTCGCCTGGTGCCTCCAGGGTTTCTTGATCCGAGCTGGATTGATCTGTCCCCTCAACGCCGCTCGAAGCAGGTTGGGGGGATGGGGTGGGTCGGGCGGGCTCGCCAGGCGGGTCGGGCGAAGAAGGCCCTGCTGGGGATGCTGTCTGGTTCGGATACGTCAGCCAACACTCGCACCCCTGGCTTGAATCGGGAATCCAATCCGCTTCACGATGATATCCTGCGGGCGGACCGGCTGTGATTGACTGGATGCTGAAATTGCCAAGGCGATCGCCCGGGCCGGCGCCACCCAGCAATTCGTCGGGAATGAAGATCGTGATGGTGTCAGCGGCGAAATCCACGGTGCCGTTGAGTTCGTCTCGATTCTCGTGCAGGTAGAACCTCCAACCGGTCTGGAAGGCAGGATTGGAATTGTAGTCAAAGTAGATCGCGTCTGACCAACGGAGGCTGCCTAGTTGTGCTTCGAAATCTGTGTAGCTGTAGATGCAGCGGCTGTCCATGTCTTGGGCCAGGGAGTACGCTTCGATCGCGCCAAGGTCATCGTACGTGTATGTGAACGTGATTCCAGTGGATGCCCACGTTCCTGTGAACGTCAGGACGTCGATGGCCGGCGCGCAGGGCAAAATCGAGGCGCCTAGGATACTGCCTGCATCGCCGCGTGGATCATCCAGTGTTAACTCAGGAGCCGCCGCCGCGGTTTGGGCGAGCAGTACCAAGATCGATACAACAAGATGTGTTCGCGCCATGCGCCTACATAGCGGACGGGCCAAAGAATACTTTTCATTGATCTTGCAGGCGGGCGGCGCGCTCAGGGCGATGGCTCTTGGCCTCGCCAGTGGTGACGCAAAAAGGCTCCCAACCCTAGCTTGCCGACGAACCCCTCAGGCAACGCGTATGATTCCCGTGGGTTCGCCGGCGTGGCCTATTTCCATGGGCCGATCCCCTTGGCAGGATGCCGGGAGGCGGGGCCACGGCGGTCCGGATGTGGCCTACGACTTTCGAAAGCTGCATCTGCGGGGTGGGGGTCGCTCCGGGACGCCAATGTTGGCGTGGCGGACGCACGCCCTTGGGCAGGCTGGTCTGGTGTCGTCAATGGTTCATTCGGGCGGCAACTCCGGCGCGAATGCGTGGGCTTGCTGGCGTGCTCCGGTGGCCCCGTCCGGGTGGGCCGCCCGGGGTTCGCGCGGGGGAGGTTCACGCTTCGTCTGCGTCGAGGTGGGCGAGGCATTGGTCCACCCATTGGATGCCG
>JBFIJP010000228.1:0-6845 GCA_041600695.1 Thermoplasmatota archaeon
AATCGCCAGAGGCTTGTCGGGCGCGCCAGGGGTGCCGCCCTCAACGACGGTATCGCAGTTGCGCACGCCGGCCGTGTTCCCGGCATCCGGGCTGCTGAGACACAAATCCAGGTCGAATTCGTCGCTGTCCCACGTCAATTCAGCGTAGAGGACCGTGGCGTTTTCATCCACCGTGAAGACGAGGGGATCTACCTCGTAAGTGAAGGTCACGCCAGCGCCGCCAGCAACGGTGATGGTGCCCGTGGCGTTGAACACCTGCGGCGGCAGCGGCTGGGTTGTCGCCGGTGGCGTCGTGCCAGGGTCCGATCCGCCGTCGCCGGGTTCATCGTCAGCGCAGCCTGGAAGGAGTAGCCCAACGCCCAGTAGGAGCAGCAGGAGTCGCATGCATCTCCATCGTTGCCGCACCAAGATAGGCCTTGGGATGGTGGCCTCCACTCCACCCCTTGGAGGCGAACCTCGCTGCACCCGGCCCACCGCTCATCCCACGGCACTTCGCACCGCGATCAAAGCGGCAAAACTCGCCGCACCCGGCCCACCGCTCATCCCACGGCACTTCGCACCGCGATCAAAGCAGCAAAACTCGCCGCACCCGGCCCACCGCTCATCCCACGGCACTTCGCACCGCGATCAAAGCAGCAAAACTCGCTTCGCTCGGTTTGCCGCTCATCCCACGGCACTTCGCACCGCGATCAAAGCAGCAAAACTCGCTTCGCTCGGTTTGCCGCTCAGCCCGCCCGTCTTCACATCATCAATCAGCGACGGATTCATTCATCATCGCGGCGGTGCGGCGACGCCGGGTTGCTCTTTTAGACCTGCCCCGCGTGCCGCACCCGTGCTCCCCGAGACCGTCCTTGGTTTTACCGTAGAACGCGGCCGCCTGATTGGCGGCGAAGAGGACCTTCCAAGCCTGAGCGAAGGTATCGCCATGGAAGCGTGGCGCGACTGGGCCGAGGGCGAACACCCCCCATTCTACGTTCGCTGCCAGGACGCTTTCGACGACGGCAGCATCCCGTTTGACCAGATTCGGCGCCTGTCCGGCCTGGGGGAGTTGTGGGTCGACGCGCTGGCCGAATCCGAAGGCGACGTCATGGATCTTGCCTTCTCTGGCGCCGGCCGGCTCGTTTTCTGGCAGCACCGACTCGACGCCGACGAATTGCACGACATGCTTGAAGCCGGCGAACTGGGAGTGCTGGGCGTAGATTTCGAAGAGCGAGGCAGCGACCTTGCCGCCGCCGTGACCATGGCCCAGGAGCTGGAATTGGTCCTGCTGCTGCGCGGGCCGCCAGCAGCCATCGTCGAGGAACTGCCCGAGGGCGAGGAGTCCATCGACGCCTACCAGATCCACGGCCAGGAAGGTGCCTGGTCCTGGCGCCTGGCCAAGCTCACTTCGCGGCCGGTCGCCGAAGACGAAGAGGAAGAGGAGCCCCAGGAGGTTACGCGGGAAGACCCCGTCGACCTGTCAGAGGGTCAGCGTGTGCCCTTCTGACGCCGAAACAGCCTTCTCGTTCGTAGCCCGCCGCCAGGGTCGGCGTTCCATGCCGGCCTCGGCGTGGACGCACATCCTCTCGCTGGAACTTGGATGGATGACTCCTGGCCAGGCGCGCCGTTACGTCGAGTCGGCCCAGGAGGCCGGCTTGCTGGTTGCCGATGGCGATCTGATGCGGCTGGCCGTGGACCCGGGCAATGCCTCGGCCCGGCTTGGGTTTCGGCCCGACCCCGACGCCGCCATCGAGCCTCTGCGCGCGGTCAGCCCCTCGGCGAGCGCCGATCCGTTCGTGGCCTGGGTGAAGCGAGTGGTGGCTGCGACGGGACGCGACCAGGCCTCCGTCCTCTCCGATGTGGCACAATTGCAGGAGCGGATGGGCGGACTTCTGGCCGGCGAAGTAGCGGCCCTCTGGATCGCCCGCGACGCCGGTCTCGAGGTTTCCTCAGCCCTCCAGGACGCCCTGGAGCGGCTCAAGCCGCGATCCACCGGCCGATAATGGGAACCAGCAAAGCGGCTACCAGGTGGACGCGGCGCACCCCAGCAGCCAACGGCACCAGACCCGTGACCGTCGACGCAACCAGGATGGCGAGACCTAGCCAACCTGTAAGCAGGCCAGTCAAGGCGACAACCAGAAGGAGTCCGAAAGCGGAAACCAGCCGAGCTGGAACACGGTGGACCACCGCCGCCAGTGGAACGTCCAGCAGCCGCGTGGCCACGTGGCCGGCCGCACCGGCCACCAGTGTTGCAGCCAGCAGCGTGGCAAACTCGGGCGGCGGCACGCCCTGGATCCAGGGCTCGGGTCGAACCATACGATCGACCGCCTGGGCCAGGCCCGTGCGAGGTCGCCCCGCCAGCCACAAAACAGGCAGGGCCAGCGCCGCGTGGGCGGTGTTGACCACCGACAAGCTGGCGATGGCTGCCCGCGGGTCGCGACTGCCGGGTTGGGCAAGGGCCGTAGCAACCGCCCCCGTCAATCCTGGGAGCACCGCCGTCCAAGCCGCGGCCAACATGCCCCGCCGCACGCTGCCGGGAAATCGAACCACGCAACGTCGGCCGCGGACCTGGGGCGGAATCCGGGGGGCGCTCCACATGGAGGCCAGGAGCCCCGCAGCGCCAAACAGCCCTGCCAGCAGCGGCAGCAACGGGCCCGACGCTCCAGGCAGGGGGCCCCGCGGCCCCATCGGCAAAACGATCCAGCCCAGGGCACCGCTGACCGCCATGACCGCGAGGGCCCACGCCGCCGGCCCAATCCCCCGCGTCGCCTCACGGGCCACCAGGAAGGCCAGCACCGACCCGAGGAGCCACGGGGTTGCGGCCTGTAGCCACTCAAGAGCCCGGCCCGGCTCCAGCAGGAACCACTTGTAAGGCAGTACCACCAGCGGTACGGCGACCACCGCGGCCAGGCTAGCGATGGCAGAAATCCGCACCGCGTCAGGACCGCGGCCTTGGAGCAGGAGTCGATGGGCGGGAAGGGTGGCCAGCGCCGTATCCTCCCCGGGAGCGCCGAGGTAGGTCGTGGGAAGAATGGATACGAACGTGTGAACGATTCCCACGGACACGAGAAACAACGCCGTCGCCAGTCCCGCGCCGGGTGTGCTCGCCAACAGCAGCGCCGCCAGGGTGTTGACGTGGAGCCCCGGAACCAGGCCGGTCATCGCCCCCGCCGCGGCTCCGGCCACGACCACCGTCAGGAAGAAGAGGACATCCACGGAACATCCACGCGGGCGGCGTCAAAGCGGTAACACAGGCACGACGAGGTGTACGCGATGGCCCCGGTGGCCACCACGGGGCCCTCATCAGGCCAACCGCCGCTGCCAAGCAGGAGGCTCCGTCCAGCTCCATCGGTCAGGTGGTCATCCTCCACAAGGCCAGCCAGACGCAGCGGTTGCTGACTCCAGTTCTCCGGGTCTGCGGCCACTTGCGGCCAACCCGGATCGAAGGGATACGGCGGTGGCCCAACCCGGAAGAAGCCGCCCGGCACGGCGGCCACCTCAAGGTCGACGCCGCGGCGCCAAACGCGCCCCTCAATTTCCGCCCAACTGCCCCGGGCCACCGGGGGGCTTCTATCGACGCTGACCCACACCGCCTGGTCACCGTCGGCCAGCAGGAGCCGAAGGGAGCCGTCGGGTGCAGGGTAGGCGGCGGCCACGACACCAGCCACTGTCACCGTTGACCCCTCCCAGGCCTCCACCTGTGCAGGCGAAATGGTCGCCTCAGGCCCTCCGGCAGCCAGCCCCAGAAGCCCCGCAGCCAGCAGCAGGGCCAAGCTAAGCGCGAGCAAAGGCTGATCCAGCACAGGCACCGATACCCGCCCCGTTATGACAAGGCAGTCGAACAGGCCATGGCCTGAACCATTACTTGTCCATCCGTAGTAGAACCGCCGGAATGCGCTCCAGCACATCCGTGGCCGTCGCGCCAAAGGAGAGCTCCTTGGCGGCCAGTTCCCCGGCCACCCCAACCAGATAAGCCGCAGCACATGAAGCGTCGAAAGGAGACGCCCCCTTCGCCAGCAGCGCACCAACGGTCCCAGCCAGAACATCTCCCGTGCCCCCCACCGTCATCGTGGGGTGGCCACGGCGGCATCGCCTCTTTCGCACCCCATCGCTGATCACATCAACTGCCCCCTTTCGCAACACGACAACGCCGTGCCGGCGGGCGTAGCCATGCACGGCGGCTTCGGACGCCGAGCGAGGCCCCAGGTCGACAAACTCGCGGGCGTGCGGGGTCAAGACCATGCGGGTGCCATGGCGGGCCAACAACGCAGGGTCAACACTGTCCAGGCCATCCGCGTCCACCACGGTCGGCAACCCCGCTGCCGCCGCCGCGGCCAGAATGCTGGCCGCGGCCCGCCGGGTCTCCGGATGCTGTCCGAGCCCTGGCCCGAGCAGCAAGGCCGAGGCCCGCGACAGCGCGGCTTCAACCGCCGTTGCACCCTCCATGGTCAACCGCCCACCCGCACAGGCGGCATGCACTAATAGATCTGGCCCCCACGACTCAATGACACGTGCCGCTGCATCCGGAGCCCAAACCTGGACCAAGTCGACACCCGCCCGGTACGCGGCCATCCCGGCGTAATGGGGCGCCCCCCGGTAGGGCCCTCCGCCCACGATCAGAAGAACCCCATTGTCCCCCTTGTGGCTCGTGGTTTCCGGACGCGCGTACCCCACCAGCAGGTCCCCGATGCCGACATCCGTCGCGGCAGCCCGCGGGATGCCAATGGGTGCCACCTGAATCTCGCCACACGTGGCCCCCATGCCCTCCTTCTCCGAATGAAACGTAACGGTCCGGTCGGCCGCGACTTCGACGGGGGTCCCCAACCCGGAGGGGATGTCGCAGGCCAACACAGGCACGCCGGACGCACGCTGCCGGTTGATCCAGCGGATCATGGAGGCGTACGGCTCCCGCGCCTCACCACGGATACCAGATCCCAGGAGGCAATCCACAAGGACTCCCGCCGCGGCCAACTCACGGCGCTGGTTTGCCGTCAGCTTGCCCCAATCAAGGACAACGTCGGCCGGCAGGGCTGCAAGAAAGTCACGAGCCGCCTGCCCCCTGATGGGGCGTCCAGCCTCAGCCAACACCACCACGGCGCGCTGGCCGCGCGTAATCAGGTTGGCCGCGGCAGCGAATCCGTCGCCCCCGTTGTTGCCCCGCCCGCAGAGGAAAACAGCCGCGCCAGGCCTCACGCCTTGCAAATCGGCCGCGCCGCTCGCCAGCGCCGCGCCCGCCCGGAGCATGAGTTGCCCGACCGTTACACCGTGCTCCTCGGCGTTCAGGTCCAGGCGCCGGAATTCGGCCAGGGGCAGCGGCACAGGGACGGGAACGGTCAAGTTGACTTCAGGATTGGGAAGCGTCCATGATCCCAGGCATGGGAGGAGATCCCCGCCAAGTTGGTGCCATGATGAAGCGCCTTGGCATCCAGATGGAGGAGATCGATGACGTTCAGGAAATCGTGATTCGGACCCCCACCAAGGACTACGTGTTCACTGACGCAACCGTCAGCATCATGAAAGCCCAGGGCTC
Organism: Thermoplasmatota archaeon; assembly: GCA_041600695.1. Lineage (GTDB taxonomy): Archaea > Thermoplasmatota > E2 > JACPAO01 > JAHFTW01 > JBFJVP01. The sequence continues at coordinate 5,510 of JBFIJP010000228.1, forward strand.
CGAAACGTACACGATCAACGGCAAGCCAACAGTCCGCGAACATGAAGTCGCGCTGACGGCGTCCCCCGAGGACATCGCGATGGTGGCCGAACAATGCGGTGTGGACGAGGCCACCGCCCGCCAGGCCCTTAAGGAGACGGGCGGCGACCTCGCCGAAGCGATCCTCAAACTCTCCGACGCCTAGGCGGTCGGCGGGACGAAGCGGTTGGCACCACCGGGCGTCGGCTCCTCCTCCACATACCATTCAAGGTCGTCGCCGTTGGCTGCGAACCTCTTCTCGCCATGGAGGAAATAGCGGGCAAGGCTTTCTGCCTCGCCTGGCGCATGGTGGGCAACCGGCGAACCCCGGCCCACGTTTCCGTAACGGACCCGATCGATGGTCTCGCCTTCGCTGTCCAGGAGACTGAGGTCGCCGCCTGTGTTGACCAGTTGCAGGAGGCCGTCAAGCGTCACCACCGAATAGCCAAACGCAGGGACACTGAGCTCGGTGAGTTCATGGATTCGCCCGCGACCATCCAGAAGCGTCCAGCCCTCCAGGGATTGGTCCAGAGGAGTCGGGTTGTAGATCTCGACCCACTCAAAACCGCGGTCGGGTCCTGCCGGATTGGGCAGAATCTCGTTGATGACGAGGTGGGTGGTCCAGCCGGGGGCCGCGGCGTTGGCGGCGCCGGCCAGGGCGAGCGTGGTCAGGAGCAGGCCTGCAACAATGCGTTCCATAGGGCGGCAGAGACCAGCCCCTCTATGGTAACCGTCGAACACGCCTTGGCCTGATCGGCTTCAGCGACCTTACCCTAACGGCTTTCACCCGGGTTTGGGTCAGCGGCGTCGTGCACAACGCTGCGGGCGAAGCGTCCCGGGGAACCCTGCTCTATGAGTACCGCCCACCGCGGGCCCACCCCATCGTGTACGCAGGCTTGATCCTCTTCGTGTTTGTTTTCGTCACGGGCTCCATCGAGAACCTCCTGCGCGACAACACCGCCCGACTGTACGGGATCTACGCGGCCCCGGCGCTCGCCACGCTGATGTTCTACATCTTGTTCTATCCCAATCATGTCGCCATCCACGAGAACGGAATCCAGCCGTCACGGCCGCTTCTGTTCAGGTGGCGCCGACGCTTCATCCACTGGGACCAGGTTGCGGCGGTTTTTCCGTCGTTTTACGACGTGACTGGCGCCTTCGTTTCGCCGTTCGCCTCCAGCGACGGCAAGGTTACCCAGATGGGCCTGGGCCTGGAGCTGGCCAGTGGCCGCGTTGAAACCATCCGCTTTACGCCCACGCGTTTCACGCTGTGGCAAAACGAGTCGGCCGGCTACCAGGGTGCCTTGGCGGTGGTGCG
>JBFIJP010000229.1:0-6823 GCA_041600695.1 Thermoplasmatota archaeon
GGAGCATCGGTCGACAGGTCCACCGAATGTACCTCGCGTGCGCCCCCGGGCCAGGTGATCGTGATGGTGGCCTTGCTCGCATCCCCCAGGCCAACCAGGAGGCGGGGATCGTGGCTGGCGGCGAACGATCCACCGGACGCCTTGGTGTAAGTCTGGGTCATACCGCCAGCCCGAACATCGATGCGCGTTCCGAAGGCATCCGGGTGGTTTCCCCGACCCACGAGTTCGATGCGCAGCCAGTTGTTGTCGCTGGCATCGAAGAGGAGCAGGCGAGGTGCCCGCCCCCCGATGTCGTCCGGCAGGGCAGAAACGTAGGCATCCAGGTCGCCGTCGTTGTCCACATCAGCGAACGCTACGGCGCGGTAATTGCCAAATTCGCCCTCCGTCCAGCGCCAATGCGCGAGTGGCAATGGCTCAAAGCTGCGGCCGTCGCCCCGCATCAAGTACATGGGGCCCGCAAACGCCCGGCTCGGGTGTCCGGTGACGACAAAGAAGTCCTTCCAGCCGTCCTGGTCAAAGTCAACGAGTCCGCCCCCCCAGCGCGACACGTCTCCCGTGGCCTCCTCGCCGACACCCCACCGATCCGCACGGTCCACGTACTTGCCGCCCTTGGCAAGCCACAGGCCATCCGCTTGGGTGTGGAGATGGCTCGACCACAAATCCAGATCGCCGTCATTGTCAATGTCGGCTGCATCCACACCCATGCCGGCGCGGTAGGTCTGGATGCCGTACTTGACGGGGCCCTTGTTGGCCAATCCCCGGGCAGCGGCAACGTCGCGGAAGGTGCCGTCGCGATTGTTGATGTAGAGCGCGTTGCCATCCATGTCGTTGGCAACCCACAAGTCCGGCCAGGTGTCCCCGTCAATATCGGTGGCGATCACGCCGAGGCTGCGCCCGCCCGTGGCTACCGCGTTGAGCGCCACGCCGGCAGCCGCGGCCACATCGACGAACACGCCGCCATCGTTGCGGTACAGGCGATTGGGTTGACCCTGGCAGAACTGGGGCCCGCCAAGGTCCAGGCCAACGCAGGACGCGTGGCCGTACTGGGCGTAGTGGAGCACGTACAGGTCCAGATCGCCGTCCAGGTCAAAATCGATCCACGCCGAGCCAGCACCCCAGCACGCCTCCCGGGGTCCTTGAGGGGTGCGTGCTTCAAACCCGCAACCGTCCGGTCCAAACACGTCGGACGACGCTCCCGACACGCCAGCCGCCTCGGTGACATCCTCGAAACCCCCGCCGGTGTTTCGAAACAGGACATGCGGCTGGGCCGAGTAGTTGGTAACGGCGGTGGTCACGTAGAGGTCAGGCCAGCCGTCGGCATCGTAGTCGCCCCACGAGCAACCGTGGCCCACGCCCCGCACGCCCGTTCCGGTCGCACTCGTGACGTCCTCGAACCGGACCGTTTCACCGCCCAGATTGCGGTACAGCCGGCTCAGCCCGCCGGGGCCCAGCAGGTCTGTGACGTACAGGTCCATCCAGCCGTCTTGGTCGTAATCGCCCCAGCAGGCTCCCGAGGAAAACGACTCCTGGAACGAGGGGACCCCGTAATGGAAATCCGTGGCACCGGCGGCCAGCCCCGCCGCCGCGGTGGCGTCCACGGCCCACGGCTCGGCGGCCGCAGGAACGACGAGTAACAACAGGCAGACAGGGACCCAGGCGCGCAACAAGTGGGCGACCCGCCGCCGGGACTTACCCATTGCCCCTTGCAAACGAACCCTGCCGACACCCCCGGCGCCGACCGGGGGTTCGATGCCCAGCCGCAACGCAGGCATCGTCAACTGGCTGTCGACAGTGCCCGCCAGGATCTTCACCGGTCAGAGAAGAAGAGAGAAGGAAGAGAGGCGCGCGCCTAGACGAAGCTGATGATGTCCATGCCACGGTCGATGTCGCCAGCGAACACGTAGCCCTGGTAGTACCAGGCATCCCAGGTGGCGCACAGCGAACAGGCATCGGCGGGGCCACGGGCATTCCACTGGTCCTTGATGACCGGGTTGGCGGCGTCCGTGAAGTCAACCAAGGCCACGCCGCCTGTGTAGAACGCCATCACCAGGTGGTTGGTGTCTTCGATGACCGAACCGAAGTGAGCGGTACAGGAGCCCACGGCGTCAAACGCGTTGACGCTCAGGCCGCCCTTCAGCACCGGATTGGCTTCGTCGGTGATGTCGTAGAACCACAGGTTACCAAGGGGACCGGAAAGCGTGCTGCCCGCTGCGTGGGCATACACGTCGCAGCCGGGGCCAGCGCCGCCACCGGTCTCGTCACCAACAATGAGGATCGTTCCATTGTGGTTGGCCATGGCCAGGTGAGCGAAGTTGACCGGAGCAATGCCGCCGGTCTGTTCGCCGATCGCCTCAAGGCCAGCGACCGGGAACGGAATCTCGGAGATCACCGACGGGTTGAGGGGGTCAGTGAGGTTCCAGATTTGGGTGTACTGCACGCCGGCACAGTAGCCGCGGTAGAGGTCCAGTTCGCGGTCGATGAGGAACGACTGGGCGTGGCAGCTGTAACCATTCTCCCAGGTCTGCACGAGAACCGGGTTCACCGGGTCGCTCAGGTCGTAGATCTCAGTGCCAACACCGGCGCCCTTGCTGGCCGCGTTGTACAGAACCGGGGTGCCGGGCACAACGGCGAGGTTGTGGTTGCCCGTCCCGGTTTCGATCACACTGATGATCTCGGGTTGGGTGGGGTCCGTGACATCGACGACGAGCATGTTCTCGCCGCGCGTCGCCGTCACAGCAACCAGCCGGCCGTTGGGGTACGCGATGGTGTCCACGTCACCTGCGCGGGCGGCGACCTCGCCGACCACTTCGGGGTTCTCGGGGTCCATCAGGTTGACGACTTGCAGGGAGTCGGTGTCGTAGGCACCGACGAAGCCCAAATGGCCAAACACAGCGACACCCGCACCCGACGGCACGCCGGGCACGTGGGCCACCGAAGTCAGCCCTTCCAGCGTCTCAGGCAAGGCCCGTGCGGGCAACTTGGCCCAACCGACCGGAAGGTCTTCGTCGCCCTCCGGCAGGCTGTTTGCGGTGGGGAAGCCGAACGCGGGGTGGCTGTCGTTGGTGCCCGCCAGATCAAAAGCGGGGGCACCCAGGGAGTCCGAATCGTCGGCCGTCAGGCAGCCGGCAAGGGCGGAGCTGGCGATCAACATCGCAAGCATCAATCTGCGCATGGGCCACCCGCACCCGAGCGCCCCGTTGAACGTTTCGGCGCATTCGATCACGCGAACAACGGGCCCAGCGTTCGCCAAAGCCCGTGGAACCTGTCAAGAAATGGAGAGAAAAAGAGAAAAGAAAGCGGAGAGAAAACCGGAGAGGAAGGGGAAGAGACAGCGGCGCGCTGGGCGCCGGCAGCGACCTACTCGTACGGTGCCGCTTCAGTGAGCAGATCCACGTGGCTGAGAACCATGCGGCGGCAGCAGAAGCGCGTCAGACCCGTTGAGTCCAACGCCTCCTTGCCGGCCATGCCCTCAGCCTGGCGGGCCTTGAACGCCTCGTAGGCCGAGCCCACGACGGCGCCACAACTGAAACAACGCACGGGAATGATCACGAGATCACCTGTACGACTTCTGGCGCTTCGCACGAGCACCGCGACCGAGGGGTTTCTTGGACTCCTTGGTGCGGGTATCGTTGACCAGCAGGGTGCGGTCGTAGGCGAGGTACTGCGTCTTGAGTTCCTCATCCGCCGTGTAGTCGAGAATGCCGCGCGCGATGGCCGTGCGGATCGCGTCCGCCTGGCCCATCACGCCGCCGCCCTCAACGCTGACACGAATGTCCAGCTTGTCGGCGCGCTTGCCAGCAATGAGGAGGGGCTCCTCGATCTTCAGGCGAGCCAGCCTGGGCTCGTGGATTTCCAGCGGAATCCGGTTGATGCGGACCTTGCCGGTTCCCTTCATGACGGCAGCGCGCGCCACAGCGGTCTTGCGCTTGCCACTCGTGTTGACAACTTTCTTGGCCATGGATTAGGCCTCCGTGGGGCGGCCGAGGTAGGTGGACAGTTCAGCGACGGTGACGAACATGCGAGGGTCCCGCTTGGCGGATTCCACGATGATCGTCGCCTGGCCGGCGAGCTCCTTGGGCACGCCGATGTGGGCCTTGATGCGCTTGTAGGCGGCACGGCCCGACGAGGACTGGTAGTTCAGCATACCGCGAACGGTGCGCTTGACGATGAGGTGGGGTTCGCGGGGGAAGAAAGGTCCCTTGCGGTGGGTTCCCACCTCGCGCTTGAACGTGTAACGCTCCTGGATGGACTTCTTGGAAGCACCCGTGATGACCGCCTTCTCGGCGTTCACGATGTGCACTTCCTCACCGTTCAGGGCGCGCTTGGCGATGTCCGTGGCCATGCGGCCAAGGACGAGTCCGGAAGCATCGATGATCGTAACCATGTGATTCACCCGATGATCCTGCACTTCTCACCCTTGGGGAACTGGGCGACGCCCTGGTCCAGGGTAAGGACGGTTCCGCCGGCCGCGGCGATCTTCGCCTTGGCGGTGGCGCTGGCACTGTACGCGATGACCGTGAAGGCCCGCGCGGGGTCCCCGCTGCCCAGGAGTTTCCCGGGCACAACGACGTTCTCGCCGTCGCGGACGTGCTGTTCCAGCTTGCTGACGTTGACCTGTGCCCAGTTGCGCGACGGCTTCTCCAAGCGGGAAGCGATGTCTCGCCAGATGGGAGCTCCCTCACGGCCGGCGGCCTTGAGGTTGAGGATGAGCTCCACGAGCACAGGGTTCGACTTGCGATCGATCCCTTTTGCCATGGTTTCTGACTCCTTCGACATGCCCACTCCGTCCCGAGGGATGGGGTGTGCTGGCGCGGCGAGGAGCAGGTGGTATATGAACGACTCGGCAGTTTTCAGGAGAGGGGTGGCCGGCTTCGAGCAGGTCGGCGGCGTCAACCGGTGCGCATGACGCGGGGCTTGCCGTCGGGGTCGATGCTGGGTGTAAGATAGCCCTCGGCGGCCATGTGGCGGCCCATGATGTCGTAGAGGGCCGGGTCGTCGGGTGTGGTGGCCCCGAGGCCGTCCACGTACCTGTTGAACATGCAGAAGGCGGCGGCCACCAGGACGGCGTCGTGGATGTCCCGGTCGGTGGCGCCGGCCTGGCGGGCGGCCTCGGCGTCGTCGGTGGTCACGGCTCGGGCGTCGCCGCGCACCTTGTCCGCGATGGCCAGCAGGGCTCGGAGCTTGGGGCTCACGTCGGCGGCACAGTAGTCCGCCTTCACGGCCTCGACCAAGGCACCGGCTGCGGTGTCGCCTCCTAGTTGGTGCTTGGCTGCGGCGCTGTGGCTGGCGGTGCAGAACGCACACTCGTTGCGGCTGGACACAAACGCGGCAATCGTTTCGCGCTCGCCCGGGCTCAGCGGCGACGGGCCACGAAGCAGCAATTCCACGAATTGGCTCAGGATGTCGCCGGTGTCCCGCCGGTAGTTGAGGAAGGCCCGTATTCCAGGGGTTGCGGGATGGACATCGATGTGAGGCACGCGCACGGCAACGGCCCTGCGGGTTGAAGGCGTTGCGGAGGCCGGCAATCCCTGCTGCAGGACCGCCTGCTTCATCAAGTTCCTGGGCCCGTCTGTTGCATGGCTGGAGGCACCGGGCGGCCACCGCGGAACCTGCGCACGATGGAGGCTACTACGCTGGCCATCGGCGCCATGATTGGCTCGGGCATCCTCATCCTGCCGGGGCTCATGCTGGCGCAGGTCCAGTCGCCGTGGCTGGTGGTCATCGCGCTGGCGGCGGGCGGCCTGCTTTCCGCCATGGGCGCGCTCGTGATGGCGGAACTCGGGGCGATGTTTCCCCGCGCGGGCGGCCAGTACCACTACCTGCGCGAGGGGCTGGGGCCGGTGTGGGGCTACCTGTTCGGCTGGGGCATGTTCTGGATCGGTCTCACCGGCATCATGGCCGGCATCGCGGCCGCCTTCGCCGATTTCGTGGCCGCCCTTGCACCGTTGCCTGGCGCGCCAGTGGATCTGGTCCTCGGGTCGTGGGATACCCACCTCACGCTGCCCGCGTGGGGCCGGGCGTACGTGGCCATTGCCCTCATTTGGGTGCTCGTGGGCCTGAACCTGCTTGGCACCCGGGTGGGCGGCGCCATCTCCAACCTTACCACGCTGGCCAAGTACGGCGGCCTGGCGGCGTTGGTGGTCCTGCTGCTGGTGGTGGGCGACCGGGCACCCGATGCTTTCTCATCGGCCGCGGGCCCGGGCGCGTTTGCCGGCGCCACCGTGGTCGGCTTCGTGGCGGCCCTCGCCTTTGGCCTGTTCGCCTTCGACGGCTGGGTGACGGTGACGTACGTCGCCTCGGAGGTGCGGCGCCCCCAGCGCAGCCTCCCCATCGCCCTCATCGTCGCCCCGCTGCTGGTGGCGGCCATCTACATCCTGCTCACCATCGGGTACTTTGCGGCCCTGCCGGCCGCCGACGGGGTTGCCGTGGGGGAAGAAGGGGGCCTGATTGCTGTCGAGGCGGCGCTACGATCCGTGGGATCCGGTGGTGCGACGTTCATCGCCGTGATCGCTGTGGTTTCCCTGTTCGGGACCGCCAACGCCTTCGTGCTCGCGGTGCCACGCATCTTCTGGGCGATGGCCCGCGGCGGTGCCCTGTTTCCCGCCCTCGGCCGCCTGTCAGGCAGGGGCCAAGTGCCGGCGCGGGCCACGCTTCTGTTGGCGTGGTGGGCAAGCATCCTGGTGACGACGGGACTGTACGCGAGCCTCGTGTACATGGTGGTCTTCATCCAGTGGGCCTTCTATGCCCTGACGACAGTGGCCTACCTGCGCCTGCGGCGCCGCGCCCCCGACCTGGAGCGGCCGTTTCGCACACCACTGTACCC
>JBFIJP010000230.1:0-6819 GCA_041600695.1 Thermoplasmatota archaeon
CCGCGAGGGGAACACCATGGAAATCGCCCGCTGGGGATTCCCGATCCCGCAGCGCCCGAATGGTGTGTTCAATACGCGCATCGAAACCGCGTACGAGAGCCCGATGTGGCGGGGACTCATCGGGCAACACCACGCCCTGCTTACAGTCCGGGGCTTCTACGAATGGCGGCGCAGCAGTGGCAAAAAGTCTACCCCTTATTTCGTGCACCGCGCCGACGACGAACCGATGCTGCTCGCAGCCCTGACAGGTTTTCGGAGCATCGACGGGGAAAGTCGCCGCTGCGCCAGCGTGGTCACTTGCACCCCGAACGCCTTCCTTGAACCCCTGCACGACCGCATGCCGGTCATCATCGAACAACAGGATGCCCAGGCGTGGCTCCACCCCAAGGACCACAACGCGGTGCTATCCATGGCAGCGCCCGCCGCCGACGGGGTCCTCGCCATGCACGAAGTGGGGCCGGCCGTCAACTCGACGGCCAACGACTCACCCGAACTGCCCGAGCCGCGGGGGACTCCCCGCGAGGGGCAGGCGACGCTTGAAGGGTTGTGAGGCGGGGCGCTCCACGCCCGCTCACGCGAGGGGAACCGGGGCGCGCTTGCGCGCCGTGTACAAGTTACGCCTGCCCTGAAAGCGAACGTCAACCAGTCCCTCGTCAACCAGGCGCGACAACCTGTGCTGCGTCGTGGACCGACTCCAACCCCATGCGCCGGCAGCCTCCACCACGGCTCCCTGCATCGCGCCGGGATTGCCCATAAGCCATGCATGTAATCGCTTTAGCTCTGGTTCGCGAAGCAAAACAACGCTATTCCATGAACTGTCAAAGCGGCCGTGATTCTCAAAATAGCGCAAGGTGGCCTTGTGTCCATGTTCCTGAATCATCTTGCCGCTTCGCAGAACCGCCAGATGGTGTCGTGCAGTGCCGGCAGGAATACCTGTTCCGCGCAGCAATTCCCGAAACGTGGCGCCGGGGTGTGCCAAAATGTAGTCGTACAGCAATCTTCGATTGGGGTGATCCCTGACATCTCGGCGTGTGCTTGTTTGTAAGACGCCTACCAAGATCTTAGTCGCTCCGACTACAACGGCCAGAATGCCAACCGCCACACCGCCCTTGATCGCAGTGTTCATCGAGAAGAACTCGTTGTCGACCTGGATAGCAAGAACATCACCGTTCAACTGCGCCGCCATCCGATGGTTTGATCCCGAGGGCGCCAAGTCGTCCAGGCTAAAGTTGCCACGAATCATCAGGGTTTGATCGGCATCCAATTCGCAGTGAGATTCCGGACAGGGTCGTCCGGAGGCGGCTGGCAAGCGCGCCGTCCCCTGTATGGCAATGCGTGCTTCACCGGAAATCATGGCAACGCCGGTGGCTCGTCCTTCAAGGCTGAAATTGGTCAGACTGCTCTCAAGCCGGCCAAAGGTGTAGTTCCTCGACTCTATTCGAACCCCGTCATTTCCTGCCGTACTATTCTCATACGCGCCAAGGCCTGGACAGAAGACCATACATCGCGTCTCAAAGCCGATACCCTCCAGCGTCTCCACATTAGTTGCCACCATGGAAACCGCGCTGTGCGCCGTTTCCGCCCGGATGCCCGCAATTCCCGGACAACGCATTTCCATCATGACAACATGGGTCTGCGAGTGGATTTTCCGGTAAGGAATGAGGCATTCATTTGCTTCGTTGCGTGTCGCCAAGAGAGATCCATGGTGGATCGTTAATTGAATATCTTCGGCGTGGACAAAGAGTCCTCCGATCACGTCTCGCTTGGAGAAGGTTGCCTCCAGTGCGCCGAAATGGCCTTCTCCCGTGCGCGACCCATCAGGTTGACCCAAGCCGCCAAGCGCGAAGTCGGCGGCCCGCACCTGCATTTCAGATTGGACCCAGGTCGACCAGGTGCCCCCGTCCTGGCTCGAGAATTGCCCCGTTACATCGTCTTCCCGCCCGAACCAGAGGAGGGCCCACGAACCGTTGATGACGATGTCCGCCCCTGTGGCGGCGAGCGGCTCATCGAACGTAAGAGATCCTGCAGCTGGCACGGCCATCAAGAGCACGACTAGCGCGGAAGTACGCATGCATGATCTCCATAGTAATCAATCGACAAGGAAACCGAGTAGTCGCGGTTCACGTCAGCGACAACGGGAATCGGCCCGGCGGCGTACTGAGACATGCCATCGTTGCTGGAGTAGGTCACAATTGCCGTCTGTGCATCGATGTAGCTTCCGTCGGCGTCCGCTTCGCCTCCCATCTTAGTGGTCCCGGAGGGACCCACCATCAGCAGATCAATGTCTTCCGGTTGAGTCCGGGTTGCAGCGTTCGTGTAGGATGCAAAGGCTTCAAACCGTGACGCCCCCGGCTCGTCGACGACGAACCTCAATTCCGTAACCAGCTGGCGGTTTTCGCGGCTGGTAGCGAATTTCCCGGCGGTGGCGTTCATGAGTGGGATTTCGTTGAGGCCTTCGGCCAGATCGGGCGAGCTGGCAACCACCCGTCGAATGAGGTACGGTTGATTCTCCGTACAATTGCGGGAGGCAGCGAAGTTGTCGTCGCCCTCAATGAGGAGCAAGGCATCCGGAAACTCGCGGAATCCGACACCAATTCGATTGCATTCCAACAGAGAATGTCTAGTGTTGACATAGTCTTGGCCTGAATTGCCCCATTCCGGCGGCGGATCATGTGGAGCCAAGACGCCCGGCATCGCCAGACCAACGCGGACAAACGTGCAGTTCGTCAAGTGAATAAAAGTAGGGGGGATGTCCACGTCAGCATTTGCGGCGTCCGGTTTCGAGGCGGGCTTTGCTTTCCCGACTCCAGCATTGGGTGTATCTGCGTCGACGCCTTCTGCACCCGTGGTCTGGGCCCCGTCGGCCAAGCACCCCGCAAGGCCTGCCGCGACCAGCAGCGCTAGGATGCATACCGGTTGGCGATACTCATGCAACATGGCAACCTGCGTCCTTGTATCCTTCCATCCCGACGCCGCTCCCCAATGCCCGTAGCGGGGCCAGCCCGTGCACGACCGTTGCGCCCCCTTCCCAGATCCCAGCGGGTGTAGCCGAGGTCGCCCGCCCGGCGGCCTTGTCTAATGTGGCGATCATCAAAGGCACGTAGATGAAGAGAACCCATTGCCAGTTGAGGATATCAACGGCATCCGGAACCTCGGTCTGATCTCCATCCTCAACGAGCCTCGTCCCCCACTCGCAGCAATCCAGGCCCCGGTCGACCACACAGGGCCCATTGGGGCCGGTGGCAAATGCGCCGGCCGTCTCCTCGAGGGCATGGAACCCACTGTGCGAGGCAGTCACAGGCATGGCCATCAGGACGAGCAGAGTCATGATAAGCGCCGGGGGGGTGCTTGCCCATGAACCAAGACAGCGAGCTCCTCTTTTTAGATTAGCTCGCACACTTGTTGGCATGTTCGCTCGCCTGGCCGCACCGCGGTCGCTGACTGTCCGTCCCTGGAACGCCGGCGCTTTTCTTCCCTCTACATTCGACGTGCACACCATGACTCGGCCCTGCGACGGGTCACCGCGGCACGCAGCGCAGCAAGCACGAAGGCAAGCCCCTTGCCGACTCCAGCGCCAACGACTCTTGTTGGCCCCACCCAGTCCTCCGGCGGGGCAGATGACACCAACGGGGGTCCTGGTGCGGCGGACCGGCAGCCACCAGCCGTCCCCTGCACCCACCTTTTATTGGGATCAGCCCCAGCAATCGCAACTACGGGAGAGCAGCAGCGACCCTGGGGTTTGGCCCGGTCAGCCCGGCACCGGGGCCCGCTGCAAAGCTGTGTAGTGCTTGCGCCGCCCGTGCACCGTGACCTTGATCAGGCCCTCTGCAACCATCCGGCCGAGGCGATGCTGGGTCGTCGATCGGGTCCAACCCCATGACTGGCCCGCATCCACAACGACCCCTTGCATGCAATCGGGGTGTTTGAGCAGCCAAGTGTGCAACCGCTTTAGATCCGGTTCACGCAGCAGGACAACCGTATTCCATGAGTCGTTGAAGCGGCCGTGATTCTCGAAATACCGAAGTGTCGCCTTGTGGGCGTGCTCCTGAATCTGGTCCTCCTGGCGCAGCACCGCCAAATGGTGGCGCGCTGTTCCGGCCGGGATTTGTGTTCCCCGAATCAATTCGCGGAACGTGGCGCCGGGGTGCGCCAGGATGTATTCATGGAGTAGACGACGGTTGGGATGGCCCAGCGGGTCTCCTCGCGTGCGGGTGGCAAAGATACCCGCTGCTACCTTCCCCAGCACCCCGAGCAGGGCTGCTACCGCGCCTACTGCAAGGGCTGTGCCGGCGGCACTAGGCAGCGGGTATTTCTGACCATCAATTTGTATCGATAGCACGTTTCCATTGATACTCGTACCCATGCGGTTGTCGGGCCCGATTGCGCGTAGTTCGCTGAACGTGACATTTCCAGAAACGCGAAGCGTCTGGTCGGGCTCCAGCGTGCAGTAGGGTTCGAAGCAGAGGTTGCCGCCGGCTTTTGGCAGCCTTGTTGTGCCATTTACCTGTAGGTGGCCGAGCTCACCAAACAACTCCAAGCCGGCCGCGTGACCCCATAGTTGCAGCTGGTCCAATCCCCCTTCCAGGCGCGAATAAGTGTAGTTGCGGTACTCTAAGCGGCCAGGGCCGAAAGGTGTCACTTCATCGCGAACTTCACCCAAATCCGGGCAGCGTGCATCGCAAGCCATCGAAAATCCAAATGCTTCGAGGGCAAGAATTCCGGAAGCCCGGAGGGAGAACCCTATTGATTCCGGGTCCTCTCGACCCACCACGGCCTGGCCGCGGAAACCCGCCAGTCCTGGACACATGGGTTCCGACGTTATGATATGGCGTTCGCGGTCGACCACCTGATAAAAACCGAGGCAACTGCCGGCATCAAATCGCGTGCCCTGCCATATGGCCGGTCCCGAGGATACCGTGATCACATCCGCATTGATGGCTATCGCGGCCACGGTTTCCTTCTTGACGATCGAGCCAAGGAATTGGCCATACGTGGATTGGTCGACCACCTCAGGGTCCGGGAAATTTAGGCCGCCAACGCTCACGGGCGGAACCGTCACGCGGTACAAGGGCCGATGCAAACTCGTCCAACTGGTGGGCCCGTGCGCATTCATGTGGCCCTCCGCGTTGCTCGTCTTGCCAAACCAGAGGACGATCCACTCGCCTCGTGCATCAACGCTATCGGCGACGGCAGCCATTGGCTGCTCAAAAGTCAACGGCTGAGCAGCCACCGCTGGAATGCATAAGAGGGCTAACAGAATCAGCGTGGAACGCGACATGCGTGGTCCTCGAAGTAAGTGATCGTCATGTCCGCGCTGTAGTCTCGCGCAACAGCGGCGACCACGGGAACCGGCGACGGGGCGAAGGCCCCCATGGCGTCCTCTGACGTGTACTGGACCATGGCGAGCGGCGCGTCCAGGAAACTTATTTCCTCTTCGCCATCGCCCACCAACCGAACCACGCCCGATGCATTGACCCAGATCAGGTCCACATCCCACGCTTGTTTGCGAGTAACCTCGTCGGCATAATGGACCTGCATGCGGAACGTCTCCCCGGTCCCCCCGGTGGCCGCGAATTCCACCAAGACATTGCCGGCCTGCTGGTCCCGTTCAATATCAATGGTGCCAGCCGTTGCGTTCCACTGCGCGACCCGGTTTAGGGCGGCGGCAAGGTCCGGCGCTCCGGCGACGATTCGCCGCACCAGAAGGGGTTGTTCGTGGGTGCAGTTTCGGCTTGCAACGAAGTTGTCATCGCCTTCGATGAGCAAGCGGGCATCAATGAACTCTTCATGGCCCAAGCCAAGCCGCTTGCAGTCCAGCAAATAGTGATTCAGCGTTGCGTATGCTGGGCGGTCGCCACCCCATTCTGCCGGAGGGGCTCGGGGCGCCGCTGGCCCGTACATCGGAACGATCGCCCACGCAATTTCACACGAGGTTAAGTGGAGTGATTGAGGCGGCGGAGATGTCTTCTTCCCGGGAACCTCATTGGCTGGTTGGGCGGATTCACTTATCTCCGGGCCATCGTAGTCTTTAGGCCGGTCTTCCTCGGCGTCGGCTGGAGCAGGTTGGCTCAGACAGCCGGCGATCGCGACGAACAATAGGAACAGGCTGCTGGCGAGGCCAAGCTTGCTTTCTGAACTCAGAGCAGACCACACTCCTCCTTGTAGCCGTGGATGCCCGCCCCGTCAACGCCTGCGCCGCTGGTAAGACCCGCGAATGTGGCGCTCGCTGCGCCCGTGGCAATGTCCAAACCCTTGTCTATGCTTCGAAGGACGCTCTCAGGCGATGCGTTGGCCCCATCAGACGCGAGAGCCAGGATGTCCGCAAACACGATGTCCGTGCCGACAAAAAGCAACCATTCCCATGCGAGGATATGGCTTGGCTGCGGTACGGAAGTCCCACCTTCGGTGGTGGCGCTCATCGTCCAGCAGCACTGCGGTCCTTCGTCCAGTATGCATGTATCTGGGTTGGGCCCTCCCGGGATCGGCCCCGCCGTCGATGCGTCCGGCGCCGCGACCGGGTGATCGGCACCCAGAAGCTCATGTGACGCTTGTGCCGGCGGAAACATCATTGCCAACGCCAACAACCCGATGGCGAGCGCGGCCCGGGGGGGGTCCTTTCTACGCATGAGGCTTGACAGCACGCGCCGAGATTTTAGTCATACTGGCACACTCGTTGGCATTTCCGAAGTCGTCCTCCAGGCGCCGGGCACGTGCCCGCTGGCCGGTGGGATCTTGCGCCACGGGCAGCGGCCGCCGTGGTTTGAGCCCGCCCGTTGCGTGAGTGGTGCGTCGTCAGACCGGCGCCGTGATGCGGACCCA